>CAWVXN010000132.1:0-7530 GCA_963933695.1 uncultured Myxococcales bacterium
GGACACCGACATCCTGGGCGCCGAGCGCTGGAACACCGTGGTGCTCGACGAGGCCCAGAACATCAAGAACCCCGAGAGCCAGGTCGCCCGGGCGGCCCAATCCCTCGCCGCCGAGTTCCGGATCGCGCTCACCGGTACCCCGGTGGAGAACCGCCTCGAAGAACTCTGGAGCCAGCTCCATTTCCTCAACCCCGGTCTGCTGGGCGGACGACGCGATTTCCAGGAACGCTACGCACGCCCCATCGCCGAGGGAGACGAGGCCGCGGCCGCGCGCCTGCGCGAACGCGTGCGGCCCTTCGTCCTGCGGCGACTCAAGCGCGACGTGGCGCCGGAACTACCGCCGCGCAGCGAGGTGGTTCTCCACTGCGAACTCAGCGCCGAGGAACGCGAGGTCTACGACACCGTGCGCGCCGCGAGTGTCAGCCGAGTGGTCGAAAGTCTGCGCCAGGGCGGAAACGTACTCGAAGCCCTGGAAGCCCTGCTGCGCCTGCGCCAAGCGGCCTGCCATGCGGGCCTTGTGCCCGGCCAAGAGGCGGACCGATCCACCAAGGTGGATCTTCTCGTGGAACGCCTGAGCCAAGCCTTCGAAGAGGGCCACAAGGCCCTGGTTTTTTCCCAGTGGACTTCGCTCCTGGACCGGGTCGAACCCGCCTTGAATGCGGCGGGGATCGCTTTTGAACGTCTCGACGGTTCCACCCGGGACCGGCCGGGGGTGATCGCCCGCTTCGACGCGGCCGAGGGGGCATCGGTCATGCTGATCTCCCTGCGCGCGGGCGGGACCGGACTGAATCTCACTTCGGCGGACCACGTCTTCCTGCTCGACCCCTGGTGGAACCCCGCCGTGGAGGATCAGGCAGCCGATCGCGCCCACCGGATCGGTCAGACCCGGCCGGTGGTTGTCCACCGCCTGGTCGCCCTCGACACCGTGGAGGAACGGATCCTCGAACTCCACACGCGCAAGCGCGCCCTGGCCGAAGCGGTGCTCGGAGCCGGGGGCGGCGGGTCCGGCCTCTCCCGCGGAGACCTGCTCGCCCTCCTCGAGGACTAAGCCCCCGTCCGGGACCGCCACCGCCGGGACGGGGCGTAGCTCTGGTGGATTTAGGGCTTTGTGGATTTAGCCCTAGTGGATTGAGTCCCTAGTGGACGTCGGGCCCAAACATCGTGGCCTCATAGTGGTCGGCGGTCACCGCCAGGTAGTTGAGAATCGCCTCGATCTCTCCCGGGTCAGCGTCCTCGAGAATCAGCGTATCGACCATCACCAGTTCGTCGTTCTTCACCGCGAGGCATCCGTGGGGAAGCTGGTAGTTCATTTCCAGGGCGAAGTGCAAGCGCGTGGGCCGGATGCGCTCGGTGCTTCCGATCACCGTGCGAAAGCGAACCATGGCCCGGCCCTCGTATTCGAAAAACTGCAGTTGAACGCGCTGACTCCGGCCGGACTCGAGTTTGATTTCGACCTCGCCGGACTCGCTCAACCACTGCCGGGCCGCGCAGACCTCGGCGTAGACTCGATCAAATTTTTCGCGTGCCGACAAGCTTCACTCCTGAACCACTATGCCCTGCCCTCCTCCTTGGCTGCCCTTAAGGGGGTGCCCGCATTGGGAACCCAAGAAAGGACGCAAGAGGGGCCGCTATAGGGAAATGTAGGGGGGATCTTATGGGGGGATCTGTGGGGGATCTATGGGGGATGTACAGGGGACGTGTGGGTGACTCTCGACCGAAAGACTACCAAGTCGAGGCCGCCCCGCGCCGAGTCGCGCAGAATTTGGCACCATGGGCGACTTCCCAGGCATCGGGCCCTGGCGCTTGCCCGAGGCCCCCATGTGCTTAGGATTTCGCTCCAGCCCCCGGCCACGGGTCGAATCGGGCGAGAACAAACCAGAGAACCAACCCAGAGGAGCTGCGGGAAGCCGGTGAGTAGAGCGCAAGCACAAGACCTGTACCGCGAGTTGGGCGTTCCCCGGGACGCCGATGCCGCCGCTATCAAGAAGGCGTACCGAAAGCTCGCCCAGACCTATCACCCGGACCGCAACGCCGACAACGCCCAAGCCGAGGACCGCTTCAAGCGGGTTTCCGCTGCGTACAAAGTCCTTTCCGATGAAAAACGCCGGCGGGACTACGACGAGTTCGGCGAGATGGCCATCGACCCCAACTTCGACGCCGACAAGGCGCGACGGTCCCACGGCGGATTCGGGGGCTTTGGCGGAGGCGGAGGCGGATTCCCGGGCGGCGATCCCTCCCAAGCCCAGGGGGGCGGATTCGGCAGCCTCTTCGAGGATCTATTCGGGGGGGGAGGCGCCGCACAGCCGGGCCCCTCACCCCGCAGCCGCAAGGGAGCCGATCTCGAGACCGCTCTCGACCTGGATTTCGCCGACGCGATTCGCGGCTGCGAGAAGCGGATCGACCTCGACCGACCCCAGGCCAACGGCAGCACTCTCCGGGAGAGCTTGACCATCCGAATTCCCGCCGGCGTGGACGATGGCGGACGCATTCGGTTGGCGGGCAAGGGAGCGCCCGGTGGCCAGGGCGGTCCGGCCGGAGATCTGCTGGCCAAGGTCCGCGTCCGGCCCCATCGGTTCCTCAAGCGCAGCCAACGAGACCTGACGATGGACGTCCCGATCTCCGTCGTCGAGGCGATCAAGGGAGCACAGATCGAATTGCCCACCCTCGAGGGGTCGGTCACGCTTCGGGTGCCCCCGGGTAGCAATGGCGGCAATCGGCTCCGACTGAAGGGCAAGGGCGTTCCAGCGGGCGGCGGACACTCGGCGGGAGACCTCTATGTCACCCTACGCATCCAAGTGCCCGGTGTTCTGGGTCCCGAGCAAACCCGATTGCTCGAGGAGATCCTCTCGGACGATGGCGACCACTGGAGACGCGAAGCGCTCTCTTGATCCCTAGCGATTCGTGGGGGTCCCGGCGATTCGTGTGGGTCCCGGCGATTCGCGCGAGCCCCAGCGGTTCACTTGAGCCCCGGCGGTTCGCGCAAGCCGGATCGAAAAGCCACGAGCGGACTCAGTCCTCGCTCGACTCCTCTTCCTCTTCCTCGTCCACGGGAAACCCGTAGCCCGCGAGGTCTTCGGGTGTGGCCAGGGTCGAGCCGGTCCCAATCGTCGGTTCCGGCACACCCGATTCCTTGCGCTCACGCATTTCCTCGCGCTTGTGAGCTGCTTTTTCTGCCTTCTTTACTTCTCGAAGGCGTTTAAGAACGCCGGTTTTACTGCGTTTCCCCATTCAGGGATCCTCCAAATCCGCGCACTGATCGTATTCGGCGGGCAGCCTACCACAAACCAGCGGGCGCTCTTACCCGAGGTTTCGCTTTATTCGCCTTCGTGCTCGGCCCTGACCCCTTGGGAAAACAAGTCCCGGCCTGCCCTGACGAATCTCTTGTCTGGTAGGATGCACCCAATCCGTAGAAACCCGGAGCCGCTGCCCGGGTTTGAGATTGCCGCCTTCTTACCCTTGCGCCCTTCTGCCCTTCTGCCCTTACGCCCTTCTACCCTTGGCCCCGGATGCCCGGGCCGCCGCCTGGAGTTCTATTCCATGCCCAAACGCCGCGACCAGATCCGCATGAGCGAGACCGACTTCTGGCGCTTCGTGGAGAGCCAGAAGACCGTTCAGGTCGCCACGCTCCAGCCCGATGGGAGCCCTCACCTGATGCCGCTCTGGTTCGCCCTGGACGAGGGCACCATCGTGCTCGAGACCTTCACCAAGTCCCAAAAGATAAAAAATCTCGAGCGGGACCCCCGGATCACCCTCCTCTTTGAGGACGGCGACGAGTATCCCAAGCTCCGAGGCGCGTCGGTGAGCGCCCGGGTCGAACTGGTGCAGGATGACGAGGAACGGGTGCACGCGCTTCACATGCGCGTTCTCCTTCGCAACACGCCGGAGATTCCCGAGGAGGTTCTGGAGAAGGCTTCCCGGGCCATGGCGCCGAAGAAGACTGCGATCCTGGTCCGGCCCGAAAAGATCGTGAGTTGGGATCACTCCAAGCTGGACGGCATCTACTAATGATTTGGCGACTTGGGCCCGGTCTTGCCCTCGCCCTCCTCGCCGCCGGAATGCTCCCGCTCCCCGCCCTCGGGCAAGTCGCCCTGCCCTCCACCGAGCGCAGCGCTCCGGAGTGGGATTCGGATTTTCGCGTGGCGGGGCAGTATCAGAAAGGCGCCTCCATCGACGCCGAGGGTTCTTTCGAGAGCATGCAATACCAGGTCGCCGCCTGGGTCGAGGGACCTCTAACCCAGAGCGTCCAGCTCAACTTCGAAGCCTCCTACACCTATACGGATTACGATTTCGGTCCGGCTTCGCCGAGTAGCTGCAGCGATCCGGCGGCGTGCTTTGCCAACAACCCCTGGCAGGGGATCAACCGCCTGGATCTGTCACCCGGGGCGAGCCTGGCCATCACACCCGCCATCAAGCTCCGACTCAGTTTCCCGATCCGCTGGAACGCCGAGGAAAACGCCGACGAAAGCGCGATCACAGCGGGAATCGTCACCCAGCTCCAGTGGCAGATCTCATCGCGCTTAGTGGTGGGCCTGGGCGTGGGCGTCGTGAGCCAAATTGCAGCGGAGGACACCCGGGTCTACCCGGCGATCTCCCTGGATTGGAAAATGACGTCGAACCTGCGACTGCGAACCCGGGGCGGGCCTTATCAGGGCGGCGAGATCGCGCTGATCTGGAGCCCCAGCGATTTCTTCCAAGGCGTTCTCTCGGCGGGCTACGAACGTCAGCGCTTCCGCCTGGCCAACTCCGGGCCCAACCCCGATGGCATCGGGGAAACCACTTCGGTTCCCCTACTGGTCGGCCTAGAATTAGGGTTCACTTCCCGCCTGAAGATCGTCGCCGAGGGGGGCATGGCGGTCTCCGGAGAGTTAAGGATCGAGGATGGCCAGGGCGGTTTGCTGAGGTCCAGCGCCTACGATTCCGCCGGCGTCTTGCGCGGCTACTTCAGGTACGCGTTCTAGACCCGAAAACCGACGGACGACCCGCCCGGGCCCGGCTCGCGGATCAGGCCTTGGGATCCACGCGCTGGGGAATGTTGGGCATGACGAGCCCGGCCAATTCCTCGAGGCAGCGCACCACCTGGCGGCTGTAGCCAAATTCGTTGTCATACCAAACGTAGAGAACACAGTACTCGCCGTTCACGATGGTTGCCTGGGCATCCACGATGCCCGCGAAGCGGTTGCCTACAAAATCACTGGAGACCACTTCCCGGGAGTTGACGTAGTCGATCTGATTCTGGAGATCGCCTTCAAGGGACGCCGCGCGAAGACATCCGTTCAACTCTTCCACACTCGTAGACCGGAAGAGGTGCAGGTTCAGGATCGCCAATGAGACATTCGGTGTCGGCACCCGCACCGCATTGCCCGTGAGGCGACCGGCCAGTTCGGGCAGCGCCGCAGCCACGGCCTTGGCGGCTCCGGTCTCGGTCACCACCATATTGAGAGTGGCGGCCCGGCCCCGACGATCCTTCTTGTGGTAGTTGTCGATGAGATTCTGGTCGTTGGTGAACGAGTGGCAGCTCTCCATGTGTCCAGCCACGATTCCGAATTCGTCCTGAATCACTTTCAGCACAGGCACGATGGCGTTGGTGGTACAACTGGCGGCCGAAAGCACGTCGCCCGCCCCAAGCAGGCCCTGGTGGTTCACCCCGTAGACAAAGTTCGTGACATCGCCCTTGCCCGGGGCTGTGAGAAGCACCTTCGCCGCGCCCGGTGCTTTGACGTGGAGGCTCAACTCCTCCCGGGTGCGCCACTTGCCGGTGTTGTCAACGATCAGGGCGTCGCGAATCCCGTACTCGGTGTAGTCGATCTCATCGGGCCCATTGGAGTAAATCACCCGAATCCGATTTCCATTGACGATCAGCGCTTCGCCCTCGGGGTCGACGGTAATCGTCCCCGCGAAATGCCCGTGTACCGAGTCCCTCCGGAGCAGACTCGCGCGCTTCTCGAGATCGTCCTTGCCGCTGCCCTTTCGAACGACGATGGCCCGCAAGCGCAGGGCATCCCCGCGACCGGTCTTGCCCACCAGAATGCGCGCCACCAGCCGACCGATACGACCAAACCCATAAAGGACGACGTCCTGGGGCTGTGGACGGATAGAAGCACGACCCGTGCAAATCGAGGCCAAAGCAGCCGCGACCCCTTCGGCGATATTCGAGTCCTTACCCTGGGCCAGCAGTTGGGCAAAGAGGTTGCCAATATCGATCCGAGCAGGCGAGAGATCGAGTTCGGTAATCGCCTCCAACACCGGGTGGGTATCCGACAGGGATATCTCCACCTGGAAATTCTCCTGGGCCTTTTCGTGGAGTTGAATAATCTCGATGGGGGTCTTGTTCACCAGTGAGTGACCGAAGATCGTGATGATCACGCCCCGATCGCGGTAGAGCCGACCCAGGCGCGGAATCATGTCCTCCGCCAGGTGCGCGCTCTCCGTCCAATCCGCCAGGTGGCTATCGCGGTTGGGATCAGTCATGGGGATTTTCCTCGCTGGTGAGGACGAAGAAAGGAGCTTCGTCGGTCTCAGAAATCATTTTGTCTCGAACCGGGCGGCGGAATGCGCGATCGGAGGCAGCGCCTCCCGGGCTTTGGCCTCCGCGGTTCGGGTGCCTTGTGGGGGGCGCACGCCACGCGGGGGGAAGAACGGGTTGACGCTAACCAAAGCCAGCACGCGCGCCAAGCCAATCGTTCCACGGGCTCTTCCAGGCAGCGATTTGATGCACAGATGGCCCGCAGCGGCGCGCAAATTTTACACCTGGGCCGGGGCCGGGGCCTCTCGCCCCAGGACGCGAAGCCCCTTGCCCGAGCGAGTTCGGCCAAGGGGCTCCGCCCGGGTCGACGCTGGTCTCGGGTCGACGAAGCGGCCCCGACGCGCCAGAATGCCCGTGCTTCGGAATTCCGGGGCAGAAAGGCTGGACCTCAGCGCCCGGTGCAGCCCAGGGACTGCCCATCGGCGCATTCATACGCCTGTCCAAAAGAGCCTTTCCAAACCCGCTTGTCCAAACCCGCTTGTCCAAACCCGCCCTAAACCCGTCTGTTCAAAACCGCTTGTTGCCGGGGCACTTTCGGAGAGATCATGCATATCGCCTACACCCAGGAGCAGGAAGCGCTCCGGGCCGAGCTTCGCGACTACTACTCGGAGCTCCTCACCCCGGAAATTCGCCACGCCCTCCAAGCCGGGCGCGGGGTTGGCGAGACCCACCGCGCCGTGGTCCGCCAGATGGGGGCCGACGGTTGGCTGGGGATCGGTTGGCCCAAAGAATTCGGCGGTCAGGGGCGCTCGGATATCGAGCAGTTCATTTTCTTCGACGAGTCCATGCGCTCGGGCGCGCCCGTCCCCATGCTCACGATCAACACCGTGGGCCCCACCCTCTATCGCAACGGCAGCACCGAGCAGAAGGCGTTTTTCCTGCCCAAGATCCTCAAGGGCGAAATCCATTTCTGTATCGGCTACACCGAGCCCAACGCGGGGACCGACCTGGCCGCCCTGACCACCCGTGCCGAACGCGACGGCGACGAGTATGTGATCAACGGCCAG
>CAWVXN010000133.1:0-7528 GCA_963933695.1 uncultured Myxococcales bacterium
CCTTTGCGGGCCTCTCCTACGCGGCCGGCCATGCCAACATCGCCGATTACCTGGCCATCAAGCACGTACCCGGGGCCGGGCAACTCGCCATTTTCTGTGGCGCGCTGGTGGGAGGCAGTCTGGGCTTCCTCTGGTTCAACGCCTCCCCCGCCGAACTCTTCATGGGCGATGTGGGTGCCCTCGCAATCGGTGGCGCCCTGGGCACGGTCTCGGTCCTGATCCGCCAGGAGGTCCTACTCGCGGTCGTCGGCGGAATTTTCGTACTGGAAGCCGCATCGGTGGTGATCCAAGTGGGCTGGTTCAAGATGACCGGGCGACGGGTCTTTCTAATGGCACCCATTCACCACCATTTCGAAAAACTCGGCTGGGCCGAGCAGAAGATCGTCGTTCGATTTTGGATCATTTCGATCATTCTCGGACTGATCGCGTTCTCCTCGCTCAAATTGCGCTGACACATCGAAGGAAAGCAGGTTGAAAGAATCACGATCCATGGATCTTGAGGGCAAGAAAATTCTCGTGCTCGGGCTAGGCATGTCCGGGCGCAGCGCGGCGCGTTTCTGTGCCGAACGCGGCGCCCGAGTCACCGCGGCCGATGAGGGAAGAACCGACGAACTCTCGGCCATGGAGAACCTCGACGATCTGGGTCCCGGCGTGCGAGTCCTGTGCGGACAACCCTTCCCCGACCCGGCCAACTTCGACTTGACGGTCCCCAGTCCCGGTATTCCTCCCCACCGATACCGGGCATCGGCCCAGCGAGTCTGGGGGGATATTGAACTCGCGGGACGCGTTCTTTCCATCCCCATCGTGGCCGTGACCGGCACCAACGGAAAGTCCACCACGGTGCGGATGATCGAGGCGATGCTCAATGCCGCGGGGCTTCGCGCCGAAGCGGCGGGCAACGTGGGCACTCCCGCGCTTTCCCTGGCGGGCAAGCCTTTGGATGTGGCGGTGCTCGAGGTCTCCTCGTTCCAACTCGAAACCATCGAAGCGTTCCGTCCCCGGGTCGCGGTGATTCTCAACATCACCCCAGACCATCTCGATCGCCATGGGGATATCGAGAGCTACGCCCGGGCCAAGCGTCGCATCTTCGAGAACCAGCAGAGCGGAGACGCCGTGGTCCTTGATTTCGACAACGCGATCGTTCGCGCCATGGCCGGTGACGCGCCCTCCGAGGTCATCCCCTTCAGCCGTCGCGGTCCGCCGGCCCTCTCCGATCAACATCGCTCGGTATGGCTGGACGCCGGATCCGCCGTATTCGCCGATCCCAAGGGCCTCGCCCGCGTGCCCCTGGATTCGGTCCCGGGCCTCTCCTCCCCCGACCGAGACAACGCCCTGGCAGCCTTAGCGGCGGTTTGGGCTCTGGGCGTCGACCCATTGGAAGCCTCCGAAGCACTCGTGAATTTTCGCCCCCTTCCGCATCGATGTGAAGTGGTGCCCACCGAAGATGGAGTGACATGGGTCAACGACTCCAAGGCCACGAACCCCGGGGCCGCCCAGCGGTCCATCGAGGGAACCGGCGGGCCCACCATCTGGATCGCCGGAGGACGGGACAAGGGCCTGTCCTACTCGGGCCTCGCCGAAGTTGCCCAGCAATCCGTCAAGACGGCCCTGCTCATCGGCGAAGCCGCTGGCCTAATCGAGCAGGCACTGGGCGGGCAGATCCCCTGCGAGAGAGCGGACGATCTCGATGCCGCCGTGAAGACTGCGGCATCTCTTAGCGGGCCGGGGGATGTCGTTCTGCTGGCGCCGGCCTGCGCGAGCTTCGACCAGTTCATGAGTTTCGAAGATCGCGGCGAGTGCTTTCGGGCCGCCGTTCAGCGCTACGCAAAGGGAAACATCCCATGACCCAAAAGAGCTCTCGAAAAACCCGAGCGGCCACCCGCCGACCACCGGGCGGGGAAGCCCGCCTCGCCCGAACGCCGGACTCGGGTGTCGTCTTGTCAGTGCTCCTGCTCGCCTCCATTGGAACGGTGATGAGCTACAGCGCCACCGCCACCCTCGCCCTCGATCATTCGCTCCCTCCGCTTTTCCTGGCCCACATCGGAGCCCTCGGAATCGGCCTTGTACTCACGACGGTCATCACGTGGACACCCATAGACCGCTGGCGCCAGGCCGCCCTTCCGCTCTGGGTTCTTTCCCTCGTCCTGCTGGTACTGGTCGAATTCCTTGGTGTCCGCGTGAATGGTGCCCAACGCTGGCTCGAGTTACCGGGCCTGGGCTTTCGCTTCCAGCCCGTTGAACTCTGCAAGCTGACTACCCTGCTTTTGGTCGCTGCGGTGATCGCCCGGCGGGACGGCCACGACGAACTCTCGGGAACTCGCAGCCTCGTTGCCGCTGGCCTGACCCTGCCTCCCATCGGGCTGCTGCTCCTGCAACCGGACCTGGGCAACGCCGTCCTTCTGGCTTGCTTGGTGGCGCTCTTGCTAATCGTCGCCGGCACCCGACTCGCACGAATGGTCGCACCAGCCTTGATTGGCATCCTGGGAGTGGGGCTCTATGTCACCCAGAACGCCTACGCGCTTCGCCGAATTACCGGGTTCATGAATCCCTGGGCCACCTCCCAGAGCGATGGCTGGCAGCTCGTTCAGTCCTACGTGGCCTTTGGCCTCGGCGGGATTTTCGGAGTCGGCCTGGGCAACGGCCAACAAAAACTTTCCTACCTGCCCGAAGCGCACACGGACTTCGTGCTTTCCGTGGTGGCCGAAGAACTCGGGCTGATCGGCGTGCTCGCTGTTTTGGCCGGCTTTGTAGGCCTCCTACTCGCCGGTTCCCGTATCGCCGCCGGGGCTCGGGACCGTTTCACCCTCCTGGTGGCCTTCGGGATGACCACCCTACTCACGGTGCCCGCAATCATCAATGCCGCCGTGGTCATGGGGATGATTCCCACCAAGGGCCTCACCCTCCCCTTTCTCTCCTACGGGCGCACCTCCCTGGTGACGTGTTGCATCGCCCTGGGCCTGCTCCTCAGCGCCGCTCGGCAATCCTCAAGCCCGCGAGTCCGTTCCCGGAGCGCCCGATGACGCTGAACTGGGTTATCGCCGGCGGAGGGACAGGGGGCCATGTAACCCCCGCGCTCGCCCTCGGAGAAATCATTGCCGAACGCCAGGAACCCGTTCTCTTCATCGGCTCAAACCAGGGGCTCGAGGCCCGACTGGTTCCCGAGGCCGGCTTCGAGTTGCTCGCTTTACCAAGCCAACAGGTGATGGGAAGGCAGCTAATCGGACGCTTGAAAGGACTTTGGGGCACCCTCCGCCAAGTCGGGCGCGCGCGCTCCGCGCTGCGTGCGCATCAGACCGATATCGTCATCTCGGTAGGGGGGTTCGCCGCGATCCCCGCCGCCCTGGCCGCCCTTAGCCTGGGCCGACCGTTGGCCCTGCTAGAACCCAATGCCATCCCCGGTCGCGCCAATCGTTTGACCGCGCGCTTCGCCCGCCGGGTCTTCGTCGGCTTTGCATCGACGGCCAAGCACCTGCACACACGAAACCCGGTGAGCCATTTTGGAATCCCCCTGCGCGGTGCATTGGTCAGAGCTTTCGACCAGGCGGACCCGCGCACCACCGCGCATTCGCCCCTGCGCCTGCTCGTCTTTGGCGGTAGCCAGGGTGCTCGCCAGATCAATGAAACCATGATGGAAATCGCTCCGCAGCTCGCGGGCCAGCCTCTCGAAATCTTCCACCAAGCCGGTTCCGCAGACCGGCAGCGCGTGCGGGCTGCCTACGCGGAGGCCGGAATTCAGGCCGAGGTAGTGGAGTTCGAGCCCTCCATGCCCACCCGCTATCGCTGGGCGGACCTCGCCCTGTGTCGCGCCGGCGCACTGACCGTGGCCGAACTCGCCCTGGCCGGCCTTCCCGCCCTGCTCGTCCCCTACCCCTTCGCGGCCGACGACCACCAGGCGGCCAATGCCGATGCCCTGGCCGCAGCCGGGGCGGGCATTCGCCTGGATTCACGGCCTCTGGATTCCGCCGCATTGGCGAGCCAACTCGAGGCTCTGATCCGCGACCCGAGCCCCCTGGCCTCCATGAGCGCAGCCGCGAGTGCTTTTGCTCAACCCGACGCCGCCCGGCGCATCGTGGAAAGCTGCGCCGCCCTGGTCGAAGCCCAGGAGGGTCCGGCATGAGGCGCAGGATCCGTAGCGTTCACTTCGTGGGCATCGGAGGTGTGGGCATGTCGGGGCTGGCCGAACTGCTGCACCGCCAGGGCTACACGATCCGCGGCTCAGATCTGAAGAACAACGCCACCACGGCGCGACTTGAAAAGCTTGGCGTCGACGTCTGCCTGGGGCATGCCCACGGGAATCTCGGCGATGCCCAATGCGTGGTGGTCTCGTCCGCCATCCCCTCGGACAACCCGGAACTCCAGGAGGCCCGGGCGCGCAATCTTATGGTGATTCACCGGGGCGAAATGCTCGCGGAGATCATGCGGAGCAAGGAAGGCATCGCCGTCGGGGGCAGCCACGGCAAGACCACCACGACCTCGCTCATCGGCCAGATTCTCGTCACCGCAGGGCTCGACCCGACGACGGTGATCGGGGGGCGAGTCATGGGCGAAGACTCGACTCCCAGCGGAACGCGCTTGGGTCAGGGGCCCTTCTTGGTCGCCGAAGCGGACGAGAGCGACGGTTCATTTCTCCGGCTTCGACCGGTGATCGCCGTGATTACGAATATCGACCCTGAACACATGGATCACTACGGAGACCTCGCCACCCTGGAAAGCGCGTTTGTTGATTTTGCCAACGGCGTCCCCTTCTGGGGCCTGGCCGTACTCTGCATCGACCACCCCGGAGTTCAGGCCATCCTTCCCCGGCTGAAAGGGCGTTTCACCCGCTACGGATTCTCTCCCGAAGCGGACCTGGTGGCCCGCCAACTTCGCCCGGAGGCGGGGGGCATCCGATTTTCGGTGCACCAGCACGGACGCGACCTGGGAGAAATCAGCCTTTCCCTGCCGGGCGATCACAATGTCCTGAACGCCCTCGCCGCCGTGGCCGTAGCTCTCGAGCTCGACGTCCCCTTCGATCAAATCGCCCGGGGACTGGCTGCCTTCGCCGGCGTCGAACGGCGCTACCAGGCCCTGGGAGTTCAAGCCGGAGTTCAGGTCGTCGACGACTACGCCCATCACCCTGCGGAATTGCGGGCGACTCTGGCCGCCGCCCGGAGCATCCACCCCGGCCGGATCGTGAGTATTTTTCAACCCCACCGCTATACCCGAACCCGGGATTGCATGGAGGCCTTCGCCCAGGCTTTCGGTGACAGCGACGTCGTCATCATCAGCGACATCTATCCCGCAGGCGATTCTCCCATCCCTGGGATCTCGGGCAGCGTCCTTGCCGAAAAGATCGCGGCCCAAGGCCACCCGGATGTGCGCTTCATCGCCAAGCTGGAAGCCATCGACCACGAACTGCCGGACCATCTCAAACCCGGCGACCTTGTCCTCACCCTGGGCGCCGGGGACATCTCCAATCTTGGCGACCGGATTCTCAAACGACTCGCCGCCAGGCCCTCGGCCCCCATGGAGGCCGACGCATGATCGACGAAACGGCCCGAAAGGATCTGGTGAAGGCCCTTGGCGAGCGCGTTCAATTCGACGCGCCCATGTCCCGGCATACCTCGCTTCGAATCGGCGGACCCGCGGATGCATTGGCCACACCGGCGAATCGGCAAGAACTCGCTGGGCTCCTTGAGATCTGCCGGCGGTGGGGACTCCGCCGGACGATTATCGGCGCCGGTTTCAACTGCCTGGTCGCGGATCAGGGCATCGAAGGCGTTGTCATCACCCTGCGCAAATTCCGAGGACTCGAGGAGCGACCCGGGCCGACGGTATACGCCGAGGCAGGAGTTTCGCACTCGGCCGTCACCCGCTTCTGCGTGGAACGGGGCCTGTCGGGGATGGAATTTGCCGCGGGAATCCCCGGCACCGTGGGCGGGTGGATCATGATGAATGCGGGCATAGGGGTGCGCGAACAGAAAGACGTGGCCCTGGAGTTGGGCTTCGTCACCTCGGAAAACACCGAGGAAGAGATCCGCAAGGCCTCGACGCTGGACTTCGGCTACCGCGAACTCCGGGGCCTACCCGAAGATGCCGTCGTCGTCTCCGCCCTGTTCGCTCTAGAGGTTTCCTCCCGGGAAAAAGTCAAGGCCGAGGTCGACCGCCTGCTGTCCCACCGCAGCGCAACCCAGCCTCTGGACGTGCCCTCCTGCGGTTCGGTCTTCCGCAATCCCGAGGGCGACTTTGCCGGGCGCTTGATCGAAGCGGCCGGGCTCTGCGGTGAGCGCGTGGGCGGAGCCGAGATTTCGGCGGTGCACGCCAATTTTATCGCCAACCTGGGGGGAGCCCGGGCTGCAGATGTTTTGGCCCTGATCGAACGGGCTCGCACGAGAGTCCTGGACGCATGTGGCGTTGAGTTACAGACCGAGGTTCATCTGGTCGGGAGGTCTGAATGAGAAAATCGCGAACCCAACCCAGGAAATCCGGTCGGCGCCAGACAAGCCGAGGCAACCGCACGGTGGGCCGCCGGGGCGGGGCGGGGGCGGACCGCAAGCTGAACCGACTGGCCCTCGGGACCGGTCGCCTTTCGGCGCTGAACAGTTCCATGCGCCTGCGCTTCTCCCTTCTCTTTGCACTCTCGGTGGTGGCGGGCATCGCCTTGGCAAGGCCCGTGGAACAGCAGATCGCCCCATGGACGGACAACGACCTGGGCCTACTGGAGACCATGGCGATCCAGGGCAATCACCGCCTTTCCTTCGGTGAAATCGCGAACCTCACTGAGATTCAACGAGGCACACCTCTCGCTTCCGTCGACACCTCGGTGGTGGCCCAGAGGCTCAACCGACAGGCCTGGATTCGCGAAGCCGATGTACTCCGCCTCCCGCCCTCAACCCTGCTCATTCGGGTACAGGAACGCCGGCCCAAGGCCGTACTGCTCCCTCGCGACCCGACCCCTGATTTCGCCAACCCACGGCTAATCGATGCCGATGGACACCTCTTCAGCGCGTCGTTCCCCAGCGAATCGCTCCCCCACCTGATCGGTGGAGAAGCGCTCACGAGCAACGAAAGTCATGCCGTTCTGCTGACCGCCATGACGCTTTTTCAACATCTCGAAGCGCCCGAACTCGCGGATCTCTGGAGCCAGGGTCACGGCCTGGAGGTTCATCTTCCGCTCCAAGGCGCTTCCGAGGGATGGGCGCTCCGGGGAACCGTCGACGTTCTGCTCGGCCGGCGTGACTTGGTCGCCCGCATCCAACAACTCGCCCAACTGATCCGCCGGGACGAAATTCTCGGCGCAATGACGGGCGAACGAATCCTCATCGATCTGCGTTTCGCCGATCAAGCGGTTTTGCGCAGGGCAAAAAAACTTGAAGTCAACGGAGAACTGAAGTCCTGAGCCCCGATCCACCAATCCCGAAGGAAGGAGAGAAAACCAGAGGCCACCCGCACTGTGCAAAGACCAATTCATTCTGCTTCGGCTAGAAGCAGAAGACAAGCGGCGGGACGATGCGGATGCATTGCCCGTCCAAACCCGGTCGGCCGAGGA
>CAWVXN010000134.1:0-7467 GCA_963933695.1 uncultured Myxococcales bacterium
CGTGGAGACAGAGGGCGGCCCCATCGTCCCCGCCCTCTCCGGGCAAATCGAAGGGAGCCGCGTCCACGGGCTCAGCAGTCCACGCCATCCTCAGCCGACCTGTTCCCGCGCCTTCTCCTCCGCGCAACGAACCACCTCGCGCAAAGGCACTCCCGCACGCCGGGCAGCGCGTTTGCAGGCTTCGTACTCGGCGGAAACCTGCACCGCACCATCGACGCCGCGAAACCACTTGACGGCGATTCGCCCATAGGGTGTATCGACTCGGCCCTCTTCGCGATCGAGGAGTAGGCGTTCCCATTCCTGCGCCCGAACACCCAGGGTCCCGGACTCGGCGAAGAGAATTGCAGCGAGGTCCATGCGATCCCCGGGCTGGGCCAGTACCCGCAACAGAAACCCCGGCCGATTTTTTTTCATCTGGAGATGCTGGAGCGAAACATCCAGGGCACCGGCCTCGAATAGTCGCTCCATCACGTAATCGAAATGCTCGGGAACGAGATCATCGAGATTGGCTTCCAGGGCAACGATGCGATCGCGACCGAGGCTATCGTTGGGGCGACCGATCACTGCGCGCAGCACATTGGGAACCGGACCGGGGCGGTCATTCCCCGCACCCAGCCCAATGGCTTCCACCGTCATTGCGGGCATTGATGTGTACTCATCGACCAGCGTCCGCAGGATGGCTGCCCCTGTGGGCGTGACCGTTTCCCATTCGACATGAGCCGGTACCGTGGGAATTCCCTTGAGGAGTTCAAGGGTCGCGGGCGCGGGCAACGGGAGCTTGCCGTGACTGCTGTCGATCATCCCGTAGCCAAGAGCCACTGGACTACTCGTCACGCGATCTATGCCCAGGCGCTCGATTCCGATAGCCGCCGCGGTCACATCCACGATCGCATCGACGGCCCCCACCTCGTGAAAGTGCACGCGATCCAGGGAAACGCCGTGCACCCGAGCCTCGGCACGGCCCAGGGCTTCGAAGATCGCCAGTGCACGGGTGCGAACGCTTTCCACGAGTTCAGCCTGGCCGAGAAGATCGACAATTTCCCGGTAACTTCGACTCCCTGCGGTCCCCACACCGTGGGGGCCATGATCCCGGGTCGGATCGTGGGAGTGCGTGTCGGACGGATCGGCCGAGTGCTTGTGGGAGTGCTCGTGGGAGTGCTTATCGGAGTGCTTATGAGAGTGCTCCTCCCCGGATTTTCCGGCCCCCCGGCGGCGGCGCTGGCCCGGAACCCCAACCTCAACGAAGCGCGCCGCAAGGCTGCCCCGCTGAGTCCGGCGAACTTTCAACGTATGGGGCACCCCCAGCCCCTCCAGATCTTGCTCAAGCTCTTTTCGCTTCAACCCCAGATCGAGCAACGCTCCGACAAACATGTTGCCCGCGATCCCGGAAAAAGCATCCAGGTGGAGGATCCGCCCAGAGGCGAGGCGCTTCTTCCCTATAGGCTTCTTCTCCATGGGCTTCTTCCCTATTGCCTTCTTCTCGGTGCGCGCGGTGACCGAGCGCTTCGGCCGGCCGGCTTTCGAGCTCGAACTAGAGCCGGTTGATGAGGGTCGCGGCATACGCGGCTCCGAATCCGTTGTCGATGTTCACCACGGTGACGTTGGACGCGCAACTCGTCAGCATCCCGAAAAGCGCAGTGAGCCCACCCAGGGCAACGCCATACCCGGTGCTGGTGGGAACGGCGATCACCGGCTTATCCACCATGCCGCCCACCACCGACGGCAGTGCCCCTTCCATGCCCGCGACCACGATCAGCACCCTGGCCGCCCGCAGGTTCTCCTCCGCCGCGAGCAGTCGATGGATTCCCGCCACGCCCACATCCTGCACCAAATCAACCCGGTTGCCGAAGAAGCGGGCTACCCCCGCGGCCTCGGCGGCCACGGGCAGGTCGGCCGTGCCCGCCGAAATGACGGCGATGGTTCCCTTGCCGAGGATTTCAATCGACTCGGGACCAAAGGAGAGCAGCTGAGAGGTCGCGTCGTAGGTCCCCCCTTGAATCCTCTCCTGGACCTCTTTTGCGTCGGCTTCGGTCACCCGGGTCGCGAGCACCGGCTGCCCGGCATCCGAAAGGGCCTCAGCCACTTCGGCGATCTGGGAAGCCGTCTTCCCCAAGCCGAAGATCACTTCGGGAATGCCTTGGCGCAGGGCGCGGTGGGTGTCCACCCGGGCGTTCGCGGTGTCCACGAAGGGCAGCCGCGACAATTCCTTGATTGCGGCCTCAATCGAAACACCGCCGCCAACCACCTCAGATAACAGTTCCCGAATTCGATCCTGGTTCACGTCGCCTTTCGCCTCCCCGGGGCTCCTCGCGAACCGGCCGGGGGACAAGGCCTCAACGAACGGCCCGGCCCGTGACGACGGCTTGGAAAAGCCCGGGCGGACGTTATCAGACCGCCCCAGCGGTCGCCCTAGGTCGGATCGCCGGCGTCCTGGACCCAACCCGGGTCGAGACGGGTCGGCATGCGGGCGGGGGATGCGCGGGCGGGGACAGGCCGGCGGGGACAGGCCGGCGAAAAAGCGAAAGAAAAGCGCGACGTGCCCTC
This sequence comes from uncultured Myxococcales bacterium, assembly GCA_963933695.1. Taxonomy (GTDB): domain Bacteria; phylum Myxococcota_A; class UBA9160; order UBA9160; family UBA4427; genus JAZXM01. The sequence goes on from CAWVXN010000134.1 coordinate 2,545, forward strand.
AGTCGCCTCGCTCGGCCAAAGACTCCGGGGTCTTTTCGACAACCGTACCCAGCACACGTTCCACCATATCGGGCTGATAGGGCTTGGCGATAAAATTCAGGGCCCCGGCCTTGAGCGCATCGGCCACCAGGGTCTGCTGGCCAAGCGCACTGGCCACCACAATCTTTGCCGCCGGGAACCGGTTCAGGACCATGCGCGTCGCATCGATCCCAGACCCCTTGGGCATCACGAGGTCGAGGATCATCAGGTCGGGTTGGTAGAGGGCAAAGAGTTCCACTGCCTCGAGACCGCTGGCGGCCTCGGCCACCACCTCGTAGCCCAGAGGCTCAACAATTTCGCGAAGTATCTCCCGCATGAAGGTCGCGTCGTCGGCAATCAGAATTCGCTGCATGGTTAATTCTCCAATTCGAACGAATCGAAAACAACGCGCCGATCCAGAACGAATCCAATGGGGTACTCCCCAAAACATCGGCGAAAGGCCCCCGCAGCTTGAAGGCAAAAACCAAACCCCCTGGCAAACGAGCACCACGAGCCACCGCGGCGCGCTAAAACCGCCGGAATGGAATCCTTGGAGCCAGGTAACTGGATCTAGGTAATCGGAGCTTGGTAATCGGAGCTTGGTAATGAGCGCTTGAAAATTAGCGCTTGGTAATCAGGGCCTGGCAATCGGAGCCCGCTCGCTAATAGTGAAGGAACGACTCAACCTCGGGCACGCCGGTGATGCCCGGGTCCGCGGTCACCCGCCCGATCGGCGTCACCCGCACGCCGAGGCGGCGGCTCAGGTCCGAGGCAGAATGACGAGCGGCAGCGCTGGGGCGCAAACTGAAAAGCAGCTCATAGTCCTCGCCTCCCGAAATCGCGAGCTTCAACGGGTCGAGCCCCAGTTCCCGGCAGCGTCGGCGGAAATCGCGCGGGAGGGGTAGACGCTGGGCTTCGAGAACAGCCCCCAGCCCGGGACCGTCCAGTAGGTGGCCCAGGTCGGCCAACAGTCCGTCGGAGAGGTCGATACAGGCTCCGCGTCCAGTCAGCCGCAGCAGGGCCTGGCCCGCCTCCAGGCGAGGCACCGGGAGCTGGCGGATCGGTCGCCCATCTTGTTCGGCACGGGCGCGCGCCAGGGCGGCCGCGCCCAACTGCCCGGTCACGAAAAGGTGATCGCCTCGCCGCACGCCGTCCCGGCGCAGAGCGCGACCGCGCGGGACCCGACCCAACACGTGGATCGCGAGGCTCGTCTGTCGCGCCCGGGCAAGGTTGCCGCCCACCAAGGGGCAACCGTGGATCGCGGCTTCGCGCAGCAAGCCCCGAAAGAGTCCGTCGAAGAGGGCGAGTTCCAAGTCCGGCGGCGCTCCCAAGGCCAGGGTAAAAGCCAGAGGACGCGCCCCCATGGCGGCCAGATCCGAGAGATTCGCAACCAGGGCTCGGCGACCCACGCTGAAAGCGGATTGCTCGGACCAACGAAAGTGGACGTCCTCCACGGTCACGTCGGTACTGGTCACCCAGTCCTCTCTCGGCCCAGGACGCAGGATCGCCGCGTCGTCGCCGATACCCAGCACCACGCCGCTTTGGTCCAGGCGGCCCGCAGCCCGAGCGATGCGATCGATCAGCCGCGCTTCACCCAGATCCGAGAGAGTCCGTGCACGAGACATGGGGGCACGATAGACGCCCCGGAAGGCATCGGACAGACCCGACAAGAAGCGGACTGCCCGCCCTCAGCCCCTAGCGACCCCGTTTGAAGGAGGCATGGGCCTGGGGGAGCGGCGGCGTCATTCGCGCCGGCGAAGGACTCTTGAGCCCCGCGTGGTCACACAGCGCCGCGTCGAGCACCTCGGACATATCACTCACGGGCACAAAAGTCAGCTTGCGGCGAAGATCCTTCGGAATCGCCTCTACATCGCTCATGCACTGGCTCGGAAGAATCACCGTGCTGATACCCGAACGAAGCGCGGCGAGGGCCTTCTCGCGCACCCCGCCGACGGGAAGCACCTTGCCCCGCAGCGTAACCTCGCCGGTCATCGCTACATCTCCCCGAACCGCAGTGCCGGTGGCCGCCGAGAAAATCGCCGTCGCGATGGCCACTCCCGCCGAAGGTCCGTCTTTAGGAGTCGCACCATCGGGCACGTGGATATGAACTTCGCTGGATGAGAGGTCTCCCTGCAAGGCATCAAGGTCACGCAGGGTGGCCCGCACGAAGGAAAGCGCCGTCTGCCCCGACTCCTTCATCACGTCTCCCATCTGACCCGTAAGGAGCAGTCCGCTACCCGAAGCCAGCGAGACCTCCACCGGAAGCAATTCTCCGCCGGCCTCGGTCCAGGCAAGCCCCTTCACAACGCCGATCTCGTCCATGGGTTCTTCGTGCTCCCGGGCATAAGGAGCGCTGCCCAGGTAGCGCACTAGGCTGGGTCGAGTGATGGAAGCCTTGGAGACATCGCCCTCGGCGGCCTTCCGGGCCACTTTGCGGCAGACCCCGGCAACCTGACGCTCCAGGCTTCGAACGCCGGCTTCATGGGTGTAGCCCTTGACCAGGTCCTCGATGGCCCCGGTGGACCAACTCATCTGCTCAAGCTTCAGACCGTGCTCGACAATCTGGCGGGGAATCAGGAAACGCGAGGCAATCTCAACCTTCTCTTCCTGGCTGTAGCCCGACAGACGAACCGTTTCCATCCGATCCCGCAACGGACCCGGAATCATGTCCAGGCGGTTGGCTGTCGCGATAAAAAGTACCCGTGACAAATCAAAAGGAACGCTCAGAAAGTGATCGCTGAAATCGTGATTCTGCTCGGAGTCGAGCACCTCGAGTAGCGCGGCGGCCGGATCTCCTCGGAAGTCATTGCTCAACTTGTCGATCTCGTCGAGCATGATGACCGGGTTGCTGGTGCCCGCCTGCTTCATGGCCTGGATGATTCGCCCAGGCATGGCGCCCACATATGTCCGCCGATGACCGCGAATCTCCGCTTCATCGCGCACACCGCCCAGCGAGATGCGTACAAATTCGCGCCCCATGGATCGGGCGATGGAACGTCCGAGAGAGGTTTTCCCCACTCCGGGAGGACCGGCAAAACACAGAATCGGGCCTCGGCTGTCCTCGCGGAGCTTACGCACGCTTAGAAATTCGAGGATGCGATCCTTGACCTTATTGAGATGAGCGTGGTCCGTATCGAGAATGCCACGCGCATGGCCGAGATCGAGGCGGTCCGGGGAACAACGGTCCCAGGGCAGTTCGATCAACCAATCGAGATAGTTCCGTACGACCTGGGCTTCGGGTCCGTCGGGATGCATGGTCGAAAGGCGCTGGACCTGGCGATTGGCCTCCTCGAGACTGGCCGGAGACATAATCGCGCTCGAGACCTTGGCCCGATACTCCTCGACTTCGTTGCCGCCAGAATCCACTTCACCGAGTTCATTCTGGATCGCACGGAGCTGCTCGCGAAGGAACATTTCTCGCTCGCCCCGAGACATCTCCTGCTTGGCCTGGGTCTGGATCTGGGCCTGCATACTGGTGACTTCCAATTCCCGGCGAACCAGTCCATCCACCTTGCGCAGTCGCGCCAGAGGGTCCGCCGTTTCCAGCACCTCCTGGGCCTCCGCCACCTTGAGTCGCAGATTCGAAGCGACGGTGTCGGCCAAGCGGCCGGGCTTCTCGATATTCGTGGTGACCGCGAGCACTTCGGGCGGCAGATTCTTCAGCGGGAGGAGTTGCTCCACCCGTCCGCGTACCGCGCGAACCAGTGCTTCCCCTTCCACGGTCCACTCCGCTCCCTCGTCGCTGGGAATTTCCTCGATGCGTACTCGACCCTTGGTTCCGGTCTCGGCCAGCATTCGCGCCTTGGCGACGCCTTGGACAAGAACCTTGAGACGACCGTCGGGGAGAGTCGCTCGACTGGTCACAGTGGCCACGGTGCCCACCGTATACAATTCATCCAGACTCGGATCGAAAACCTCGGAATCCCGCTGGGCAACCAATAAAATCATGCCATCGCTCGCCAGTGCGTCTTCGACTGCAGCGGCCGATCGCTCCCGGGCGACGATCAGGGGGAGAGCCATATAGGGAAAGACAACAAGTTCCCGAAGGCTGATCACGGGGAGGTCAGAAGGGAAATCCAGCTTGGAGAGGGTGTGTGTGCTCATATCCAACGTTTCGACCCAGGCACCAGCTCACTTTAGGATCCGCAACAATTGTCTCGCAATTGGGACACGTGCAATTGGGACACGCGACATTTCTGCATTTCGAATGCAACTGGTTCCCCCCCTCGATGAGGGACGGGATCAGTCGATTCCGACGAAGCGTCGGCGCATGACCTTGAGCAAAAAGGGTCGCTTTCTCGCGTTGCCATCGGGCAGGATGCTGGTCACCCCAGAAACCCCGGGAAATCCATAGATACGAAGGATTCCGTCGCGCACGGCGAGCCTCGAATCGTATTTGAGGGCGGCCTGGGTCAACACGATATTGAGGGCGTCAAAAGCACTGGCCGAGAACTCGTCGGGTTCGGACCCGAAGCTCTCGCGATAACTCGTGACAAAATTCCGAACGATTTCGAAATCGCTCCCTGCGTAGAATGGCGTAGAGATCAGGGCCCCAGTTACGTGGTCCCTCCCGATCTCGATCAATTCCGGATCATTCCAATCGCTGGACCCCAGCAGCTGAACACCCTCCACCTCATGGAAAGCGAGCTGGGGGGCGATTAGCTGGATTTTGTCGTGCCCGTCGGGAATGAAGAGGGCGTCGAAGTCCACCACCGGAGGCAGGGGTTCGGCCTCGGGGCCGAGCTGGGTGTACAGAATTTCCTTGAGCTGGGCCGCGGCTTCGGGTTCCAGCCGTCGCCCCCGTCGCAGAGCCCGGGACCGCTCCCGGAGGGCCACACGCTCGTTCCGAGTGATCAGGTCGAAACCCACCATGCCCCGAATCGGCGCCTTGAAGTCGGTCGCATC
>CAWVXN010000135.1:0-7430 GCA_963933695.1 uncultured Myxococcales bacterium
GCTGGGCGTAGGCACTTTGGCCGCCTACGCGCAGCCGGGCGATCGGTTTCGATTTTATGAAATTGACCCTTCAGTGATTCGAATAGCCAGGGACGAACGGTTCTTCAGCTTCCTACAGGACAGCCACGCCTCTATTGAACTGGTTAGAGGCGACGCCCGACTGTCACTTCAGCAAGAGATGGACGAAAGCGGTGGAAAGGATTTTGACGTTCTGATCGTTGACGCGTTCAGCAGCGATTCAATTCCTGTCCATTTGATAACCCGGGAGGTGTTCGACCTCTACTTCAAGCACATGAAGATGAATGGCCTCCTCGCGGTCCATGTCTCCAATCGTTTTTTTGACCTTCGCCCCATAGTTTTCCGAATCGGCATCGACATGAACGTTGAGTTGGCGACGATCAGCAACATGCACGGTGGAATCATTCGGCTAGGCACACCGGCGAAATGGATTTTTCTCAGTCGAGACAAGGCTCGGCTGAGGTCTCTTGGGCAGTTCGTGGCCCTCCGCTCCAAGCGACTCGGGCTGGACAGCGCCCATCTCACTTTTGGCGTTCCTAACCGTGCCGGTTACGAACATGTCCCTCTCTGGACAGACGACTACAGCAGTCTTCTTGCATTGTTGGCCGGAAATGACCGGGTCCAATGAATCGCCCTGTCCGAGTTCTGCCCGGAATAGACCGCAGACCTCGGCCCTCACTCACTGCCCGGCCCCATGTCGCGGTTGACATAGAGACCCCCCAGCGCAGTCTCCTTTATGTATTTGAGACCGGGTTGGCGCCCCAACTGCAAACGACCCTCTGAATCCAGCAGGAGGTATCGAGACTTGACCCTGCCCAATCGCGCCGATGCCTCGAACCATGAAATTCCAATCCCGGGCGGGATGCCAGCAAGGATCGGATTGAACAAGAAATTCTTCTGGAGAAGAATCGTATTTTCCCAACCCTTCGCTGCCGGGTCGTATTGAACCACCGACGAAATTTCGTTGGCAAAGGCTTCGACCTTCGCTTGGCCCCCGGAATACCGCCGATGTGAAAACCTCTCCCCATACGCTTCGAAAAAAGCGGGGCCAACCAGCAGGTTCCCTGCGAGCAGAAGAGCAACCATGACGAATCGCCGACGGGCAACAAATATCAGGCTCGCCAACAGCAAGGGGGGGGCAAAGAGCCGAAAATCTCTCCAGCCGAAGATGTCGTAAAGAAGAATCGCCAACACAATGATCAGGCCAGAATTAGCCATCAAGACCAAACCCTCACGGAAGTCCTCTTGTCCGTTTGCTTTCCCCCGGATCAAGAATCCCGCGCAAACGATTGTGACCAGCATTTGAATGCGCAGCATCAACCAGAGAGGGCTCTGTAAACGATCAAAGAAGTCGCCGAACCCCGTGCCCGCGTGCTCAAGAAGCAGCACCCCTCCCCCCATGAACGAAAAACTGAATGCCTGCAACAACTCGCTCGCGAAATTGGGATAGGGAGCGGCCAACTGGCTGTGAGCCCCAAATCCAAGAAGAATCAGGACCCCAGAGACGACACAAGACTGAACCACCGTCAGACGAAGCCTCTGGCGGATATGCAGCAAATAGGGGAAGAAAAGAAAAGACCACGTGAGTTTCGAAACCGTGGCGGCGACAAGCAGCAAGCCGAACGCCGTGAGAAAGAGGGGCGAAGCGCCACGGGGATCGGTGATCGTGCGGTAGAAGCAACCAGCGAGAACGATCGCAATCGCGACGAAAAAAGTCAGCCGCATATCCGTGGCCATGTAGAGATGCATGGGCCAAAACGTCAACATCGTCAGGCCCAGGAGAAGAAGTTGCTTCCAATCCGGTCGGGTCAAAAATACGAAGATGCCGAGGGCAAGGCTGGTGAGTAGCGCGCCCATAATCGGCGCCGAGGTGAGTCCCCACCCAGCCAAACGACCGAGGGTTCCAAAGAGCATGGGGTATACGGGACCGTGAGTGTAAAAATGGCTCATGGCAAACGGTGCGGGTTGTTCATTGACGGTGTAGTAGCCGCCCTGGAATCCCGCGAGCCGAAAAGTTGCGACCTGATGCCAATGGAAAATTTCATCGGACCATTGTGGTGCGTAGGCGAATGGATCACTGCCGAGGTATCCCGCGACCAACCACAGGCTCACCAGTCCGGGAATCATCATCACCGCAAACGCAAGAAAATACCAGACAGCACCTGCTCGCCATTTAGCCCCCTGGAGGACGCTCTTACCGCGATCGGGATCCGCTTTCGTGTTCATCAAGCTCAAGTCGGTCCCCGATGAGTGGTAGTGCTTCTGGTAGTGCTTCTGGGCAGTACTTCAGTCCGTGCTGAATGCGAGCACGGCTTCGATCACATCAGACTGCTCGGCGTTCGTTAAGCCGAAGTACAGGGGCAAACGCACGAGTTGATCGCTCACAGCCTCGGTCACTGGGCATTGCCCCTCGAAACCACCGAATTTCCGCCCCATCTCGGAGACGTGGAGAGACTGGTAATGGAAGACGGCAAGAATCCCCCGCTGGGCTAGATGCGCGATGAATCGCGTCCGCGACTCTTCGGAGGGCAGCATCATGTAGAAAAGGTGAGCGGGGTGAACACACTCCTCTGGGATCCGAGGCATCCCGACTCCCTGTGCCCCAGCCCAGAGGGCAAGTTCCGTGTCGTAGCGCTGCCAGATCTCGCTCCTCCGTCGCTGGATCGATTCCCGGGTTTCCAGTTGGGCAAGAAGAAAGGCGGCCAGGATATCCGAGGGAAGGTAACTGGAGCCGACGTCGACCCAAGTATACTTGTCCACCTGCCCCCTCAAGAAGCGGCTCCGATTCGTACCCTTCTCGCGTAGAATTTCGGCACGCTCGACCCACGCCGAATCGTTGACAACCAGCGCGCCCCCTTCGCCGCAGATGAAATTTTTTGTTTCATGAAAGCTCTGGGTGGCAAGGCAGCCGAAACTGCCAAGGGGTTTCCCCCGGTATGAACCGAGAAGACCGTGGGCGTTGTCTTCGACGATAGGCACGCCGGTTTCCCGCGAGATCGCCTCGATGGCGTCCATTTCACAGGCGACCCCTGCGTAATGAAGGACAATGATCGCCTTGGTTCGGTCGGTAATTTTTTCGCGGAGTTGGTTCTCGTCCATGTTCAGCGTATCCGGTCGAACATCGACAAAGACTGGCTTCGCACCGTGCAGGGCAAATGCACCCGCGGTGGTCACAAAAGCGAATGAGGGGACAATCACTTCGTCCCCCTCCTCAATACCCAGGAGCAGCGCGGACATCTCCAGGGCGTGGGTGCAGGATGTTGTCAAAAGCACCCTGCCCCCTCCCACCCAATCGGAAAGAATCTCCGAGCAGCGCTCAGTCAGGGGGCCATCTCCGGCCGAATGGCCGCCTTCAATGGCCCCTCGGACGTAGTTCAGTTCTTCGCCCACCACGGAGGGGCGGTTAAAGGGGATGCGGTAGGCGCTCATTGAACGCCCCGCCCGTCCAGTCCATCCACCCCATCCACCCCATCCAGCCAGAGGTGGTAGGAGTTTTCCACGGACACAGTCCTAAAGCCGTTTGCCTCGTAGGCGCGCGTTGCGGCGATATTCCTAGCCTGGGTCACGGCCCGAATCCGAGAACATCCCTGACCCGCGAGCCATCCCATGGCGCCATTGAAGAGACGGACTCCATACCCCATTCCCCTCTTCTCCTCCGAGATGGCCACGAGCCCCAGGACACCCAGACCCGCTTGGGGAATTTCGCACGTGATATAGCCCACTGCGCGCCCCTCATCCCGAAGAACGACCACGCCGGCGGCCGCGCCCCGACACGCGTTCTCGATCCAGGTGGCATAGAGATCATCACAGCGTTCATCGGAGAAGCGTGGGTCATGGTAGAAACGGCTATCCCGATGACTCCCCCGCGCTATGCCGACAAGGCTGGCGATATCCTCCTCCCGGCACAGATCTGTCATCTCGGGAAGCCCGCCCGGATTTTCGCGGTGGGTGGTGCAATCTCGGGTGACCCGAACATCCACCAGGCTAAATCCAAGCCTCTCCGCTGCACGGACGCTCTCCGAATTGGCCGCATCGACGAGGAGATAAAGACATTCGATGGACTCGCCCCGAGCTTGGCGAAGAAGGCCCTTGGCCGACCGCTCATCGAACGCGCTGCTCTCCACCCGGGCGATGCGGCACCCAAAAAACTCTGAGTCCCATTCGAGAAAGGAAAGCCCCCGTTCTCCGCTCATTAGGCGCCCGAGCCTTCACCCTTCTGCGCGGGGGGGAGCGGAGGAGTATTGGCGGGAGCATGAGGAACAGAAGCTGGGGCAATAGAACGGACGAAATACGCAGGCTGCTCCATGCTGCGAAAGTGCATCCTCGCCAGATACTCGCCGATAATTCCCAAGGCGAAGAGTTGCGCTCCGGAAAAAATTGCCACGATAGAGGCCAGAAAGGGAAAGCCCGGTACGCTGGTCCCCTCCAACAGATAGCGACCGAGAACGAAGATCAGAATAAAAATTCCAACCAAGGTAAATGCGAAGCCCACCAGGCTGGCAATCTGAAGCGGGACGACGCTGAACCCCGTCACCATGTTCAACGCATGGACGACCAACCGGCGAACGGTGTAATTGGAGGGACCATCCCGGCGCACATCATGGCGAACCGTCACTGAAGAGAACCTGTGCGTGCCCCAGGTCAGAAGCACATCGATCGACACAAAGGGGCCCGGATAGTTCGCGAATGACTCGCGAATTTGGGATCGAAAAGCCCGAAACGCGCTCACTTTTCGAGCCGTCTCCGCTCCCATACCCCCGCTCAGGGCGATTTTCGTGATCCGGGACGCCATGTCGCGCCAGAGTCCATGGCGTTCCTTGAGCGGTGTTCCGTAGACCACGTCGTGCCCCCGCTGGAGTTCCGCAAGAAGCTTGGGAATTTCCTCGGGCGGATTCTGAAGGTCGTCGTCCAGGGTGATGATAATCGGGTAGCGGGCCTCTCGGATACCGCAGAGAAGCGCGTTGTGCTGGCCGTAGTTGCGCATAAGCCGAATTCCGCGGACCCCAGTGTGGGCGGTCGCCAAGCCTTCGATTGTCTGCCAGGAATTGCCCTGGCTGCAATCATCGACCAGGATGATTTCGTAGCAGTCGCTGGCATCGGCCAGTACTGGCTCGAGCCGGGCGATCAGCTTCGGCAGAGACTCGTCGCTATTATAAACCGGTACGACGACGCTCAGGGCTCTTGGATCGTGTGCTGCGTCCATGCTGGATACCTTACGGGCGAGTTCAGGAACTTTGGGTCCAGCTGGTTGACAGATCCATGAAAACCAGTGAACTCAAGTGTGTTCAGGGTAGGAAGCAACCGTTGTCTAAAATCGAGCCTAGCAAAGAGAAACCAAGCCTACATCGCGATGGAACGCTACGAAACCTACTTTGAACTCCTCTTCGCCGGAGGGTCAGCGGTGCTTGGCCTCGCGCTGTGGGCCTTGTTGGGCGCGCTTTTTCTCTGCGGAATCGGGCTCTGGCTGCCGTTGACTCTGAGGGGAGAAGGCCGGCCAAAGGGAGAAAGCCGGGCATCCCCCGCCGAGGACGAGAAGATCGGCGGCGGTCCGTTCGGCGACTGGATATCCCTGCTTCCTGTCGCCATGGCGGGGGGCCTAGCCTCCGCCGCAACGGCATGGACCTTTTCGCTCTTTGTTTTTCGCAACTTTTGGCCGGGCAATGCGATTCTTATTTTGGCCTGCCTACTTGGGATCGCGCTGGCGTGGAAAGTCCGTAAAGACAACACCCGTAAAGGTTTCGGCTTGGCGCTTTCCCATCCCGTAGCAGTGACCTTGGTCACGCTTTTGGCCTTTTGTCTCGGGCTTTGGCACCACGCCGCCACGGAACTTCCGGTCACCCAGGACGTCCCGCGCCTGGTATTTTCGGATCTCCAGCGCGACCTGGGGGCCCATGTCCAAATGGCCGGGCTCGTGCGCGACGGTGGGCTCCCCATGCAGAACCTCTGGGGCGCTCCGGACCACGAGTACTGGTCCCTCTCCCACACGGGGCACCTTATCTTGATCTCCGGCTTTTCACAGTTGCCGGGGGTCAGCCTTTACCAGGCCTCGAGCATCCTCTGGATCGCAGCAACTCTCCTGATCGCCTGGGCGGCGTTGGGCCTCTTCGCGGGGACGCGAATCCCCGGCGCAGCCCGGTTCATGCTCGCCCTGGGCACACTGGTTTGGGGGGCTTTCTCCTTTCCCGAACTCCACCGGCTCTATGATCCCGTGCGCGAGAGCGCCGCAGGGGGCTTCGAACTCGACGCACCGGGTTTTTGGAGCTCGGGGCGAGGTTTTTGGAATCTCCCCCAGACCCTGTCGATTGCCCTGACCCTCTCCGCCCTCGTGCTCACCGAAGCCTTCGCATCCGCGCGCAGGCAGGGTCAAGCGGGCTCGGCCCTTTTGGCCACGGCCGCCTGTCTCGCCGTGGTCGGGGGCTGGACGAAACCCTCTCTGATCATTTTCTATGGGCCGGCCTTCGTCCTCTGGCTCGCGATCAATCGCGCCTCAATCCGCGACTACGCGTGCGTGCTCATTCCCGGAGCTGTGGGGGCATTCGTCTACGCGATCCCCGCATTGTTCTTCGACTTGCCCGAGGCCCCTGGCTGGACCCTCCTTCCCAGCGCCGAGCAGTCGGCCGCAGTGGGCGGCTTCATTCTGATGGCCGGGCCGGCTCTGGGAGTGCTCGCCATAGCGGGCGTGCTGCGACTTCTCCGGGAAGGCGGCAGGAACTCGAACTTTCGCGTGCTGGACCTCGCGCTGCTCGCCGCTGGGGGAAGCCTGCTCTTTGCTCTTTTGTTTCGTGAGGATCAATTTGTGGGGTTCCGGGTCTTTCAGCCGAATATCTGGTGGGGGATGTCGGCCTGCCTCGTCCTGCTGGTGCCCCTGCTCGGCCGAGAGGCATTCGCCGAATTGCAGCAGACGGGATGGCGCCGGGCGACGGCGGGCCTGGGTCTAGCGATGGGTTTCCTTCATGTTTTTAATGGGGCCTGCCTGGCGGTCGCCTACCCGACCCTCAACCTTCGGGGCCAGGCAAGAAGCGATGCGGAAGTCATGGCCAGCGCCCGGGCCCGGACCCCTCCGGGCACGCGATTCGCGCTGGATCCCTCTCTCCAGGACTACGATCTCGTTTCCTATCTCTCCCGTCCGGCCCTCATGCCCACGGGGACTTTTTCCCGGAGCAACCAAAGGGACTTCGAAGCATGGCAGTCCTTTGTCCTCGAGTTCCAGTATCCCGAACCGGCCCTGCTCGAAAGATTCGACGCGACCCTTTTCCGGCGGGATCGGCGCCACATCGCCCACTTCCTGACTTCCCATGGGTGGCAAAGGGAATTCCAGACGGCGGAATACGCGCTCTGGCGCCGAGGACGAGGCCCGGAGCTCCGCCCCTGACACCCCACGCGTCCACAGCCTGATCCGCCACGCCTCCACC
>CAWVXN010000136.1:0-7324 GCA_963933695.1 uncultured Myxococcales bacterium
CCACGAGTGGCTCGGGCGGGGCGAAGAGCTTGAGGGCATGTGGAAGCTCTGGAAGGAGGGCGACCGAAAAGCGGCCCTCGAAGCGATTCCCGAAGAGGTGGTGGACGCCCTGATCGTCAACGGCTCGCCCGAAGCCTGCCGGGAGCACATCCAGCGCTACGTGGACAACGGAGTCCACACGCCTGCTTTGGCGCTGCTCCATACCGACGACCTCAAACAATCCATTCGCGACTTGGCCCCGCGGTAGCTCGGGATTGGGACGCCTGGGAACAGGTCTTACTCGGATCGGAGCGATCCTGGCTCTTGGTTGGCTGCTGGTGCCCGGGGCCCTGGCCGAGGCGGGCTCGGACTACGTCGGGCTCTACGCCGAATTGCTCGCCGACTACACGCAATCTGTGGATGCCGAGGTGGGTACCCGGGTCGACTACCCGGGCTTGAGGGATGAGCCTCGCTGGCCCGTCCTGCTGGGAGAGTTGGCGACGGTGGAGCCTGCCCGGCTCGGTGGCCGGCAGGAACGGATCGCCTTTTGGATCAATGCCTATAACATTTTCGCGATCGACCTGGTGGTTCGGCACTCCCCCGTTGCGAGCATTCGCGACATCGGGTCGTTTTTCCGCTCGGTGTGGAAGCGGGAAGCCGGTTCTCTGGGCGTCCGGGCCTACTCGCTGGATGAGATAGAACACGACATTCTAAGGCCCATGAAGGAGCCTCGAATCCACGGCGCCATCGTTTGTGCGTCGATTTCCTGCCCCAATCTCGCGCGGGTGCCGTACCGGGCTCCGACGCTGGATGCACAACTCGATGCATCTATTCGCGCATGGTTGGCCCGCCCAGAGAAAGGGCTGGCGGTGGACCCGGGGGCGGGGGAACTGAAACTCAGCCGCATCTTTAAATGGTTCGCCCAGGATTTCGGTGGCCGAAAAGGCGTCCTGGCATTTGTTGAGAGGTACGCCCCTGCGGCTGATGCGCGCTGGCTTCGAGAGAACCGTCAGGAAGTCGACGTCTCCTACTTCAAATACAACTGGGGTCTGAACGAGTAGAGGGAAAAGTGCCGGGGCCGGCGGTCGCCCGGCCTAGCGAAGCTGGCCCATGAATCTCGTGTCGGCTCCGATCTGCCCGGCGAGGCGTCCGGGCTCGGTTCGATTGGGGTCGAAGCAGGTCAGCCAGAGACCCAGCCTGTGCAGTCCCGGTTTAATGCGATAGCCGGGCAGGGTGTCCGGCCCGCACGCGCCTGTGCCCAAGCCACGTTGATGGACATCCAGGCTGACATGGGTTTCCGCACGGGCGCGCAATTCATTGATGTGCTCCGCGGCATGGAGGTCCTGAGGGCTGTAGTGGCTCGCTCCGAACTCGAAGGGTCGAACACCACCGACGAGCAGGCCTGTTTCGGCCTTGCGGCAGAGGGCGAACCAACGGGTATCGGTTCGATTGCCGTTTTCCTGGGGCACCACGTATCGGTGGTATTGATCGTCCACTGAACTTTCGTGGCGGCCCATGGCAGCCCCGGCCTTTCGATCCCAATAACTCTCATGGGGGCCGCGCCCGAACCAGTCCAGTCGCTCAAACCCCCGAGTTGTTTCGAAACGAATGCCCACCCGGGGAAGATCCACGAGCCCGGCCCCAATGCGGATTTCGTTGTTAAACGCGATCCAGCCTCCCGGGTTGACGATCCATTGCTGGAGATGCTGGATCCGGTGTTCCTCGGAGTCCTCGGTGTTCCTGGCCTGAGCGATCTGAAGGCAGCGAATTCGGACATTGCCATCGCGCTGGGCGCGCACGCTGCAATTCAATGGTGTCAGGGCGATTTCATCCAGCCCCCACGCAAGCCATTGGGCTTTGGGGGCGGGGGTGATTCCAGGAGTCGCATGGAAAGTGTCGTTGTCCGTGGGGCCACGCCAGGTGTTCAATTCAGGGGCGGATGCGAGTATCTCTTCGCCGCGCCAGCGCATGGAGGCGACGGTGCCTCGCCATTTGTGCACGGTGATCTCGAGGTCGCCGGTGGAAACCGTGGCCCGGCGATCGTCCTGGACGAGTTCGACCGGGGCCGGGATGAGCTTCTTTCGTCCCTTGGGTTTAGGGGCCGGACCGGCTTTCCAGGGAATTTCAAACTGCTCCCAGGCGACTTCGTGCCCGGCTTCGGCCCAGGCCTGCGCCTTTCGGGTGCGAAAGCGGAGGGTCAGATGGCAGAGTTGGTGGTCGAGAAAGGGCGGGCGTGAAATGCCCAGATTGATATTCCGGGACTCACCGGGTCCGATGTCCAAGCGCGGGAGGCGTCCGCGTTTCGTGACTACCCCATCTACGCTGAGTTCCCAACTCCCCGCAAAGTCGCTGAGGTCATTGAAGTCCTGGTCGTTGTGGATGCGCAGACTTCCCCGCTTGATCTCTCGGGCTTCCACGCGTATGGGCTGGGCCAGTTTTTTGAATTCCCACATGGCCGGATGGGGCGTCCTGTCCGGTGCCAGCATTCCGTTGATGCAGAAGTTGCGGTCGTTCGGCTCGTCGCCGAAATCGCCTCCATAGGCCCAGTACGGGCGATTCGATTCGTCCTTCTGGAGCAGACCCTGGTCGATCCAGTCCCAGATGAAGCCCCCCTGGAGGCCGGGGTAGCGGCGGAAAGCCGCCCAGTATTCGGCCAGACCGCCGCTGCTATTCCCCATGGCATGGGCGTACTCACAGAGGATTAGCGGGCGGTCTCCGGTTTTCGATTTTGCCCAGCGCGTGATTTCCTCCACTGAGGCGTACATCGGGCAGACGACATCGCTGACGCGTTTCTCCCGGTAGAGATCCCACTGCAGTTCGCCCTCGTAGTGGATCGGCCGGGTCGGATCGTAGCCTCGGATCCACCCCGCCATGGCCTGTAGATTCGGCCCGAAACCGCTTTCGTTACCCAGGGACCACATGATGATGCTGGGATGATTTTTGTCCCGGAGCACCATGCGCATGCCACGGTCGAGAAAGGCCGGGGCGTACCGGGGGTCGTGGCAGATTCGGGCAAGAAAAGCGTGGGCCTCGATATTGGCTTCGTCCACGACGTAGAGCCCGTACTCATCGCAAAGGTCGTAGAAATAGGGGTCGTTGGGGTAGTGGGCTGTTCGCACGGCGTTGAAGTTGAACTGTTTCATGAGCCGCACGTCGGCCAGCATGTCTTCCCGGGTGAGGGCCTTGCCCCGGGTCTCGTGGTGGTCGTGACGGTTGACGCCCTTGATCATCACGGGTTTTCCGTTGACCAAGAGTTCACGGGCTCGCACCTCGACTCGCCGAAAGCCGATTCGGATCGCAACCGATTCAACCGAGCGACCCTCGGGGTTGATCAGGCTAATTACAAGGTCGTAGAGGTCCGGGGTTTCAGCCGACCAGAGCCGAGGCGTGCGGACCTCGCTTAGGAATTCGGCCCAGTGCCCCTGGTAGAGGTAGGGGTTCTCCGCCATGGCCACGGGTTGCTCCTGAGGCTTGCGAAAGACCCGAGCGCCTCGGGGAGAATAGAGTTCCATTCGGACCCGGTAACCCGCCCGGGCTTCGATGGCAAAGCCGATCTCCACTCGCAGATCCAGAAGTCCGCTTGAGCAGGTTTCGTCCACTGCTGCCCGGGCCCGCACATCGGAGATGTGGGCGGCACCGGTGGCGTAGAGGTAGACCTCGCGATGAAGCCCCGCCATGAACCAGTGGTCCTGATCCTCGATGTAGGTCGCATCGGACCAGCGCACCACCATGGCCACCAAGGTGTTCTCGCCTTCGAAGAGGTGCGGGGTCAGGTCAAATTCTGCGGGGAGCCGTGAGTCTTTGGACAAGCCCAGCGCGCGCCCGTTGAGCCAGGCATACAGAACGCTCTCGGTGCCTCCGAAATGAATCACCACCCGTTTACCCGACCAGGCCTCCGGGAGTTGGAAGCGCCGCCGGTAGATGCCCGTCGGGTTGTCCTTGGGAATGGTGGGCGGTTCGCCCGCAAAGGGCATTTGAATGTTCGTGTAGTGCGGGCGGTCGTAGCCTTGGCAAGTCCAGTTGCCGGGCACCGAAATTTCGGACCAGTCGCTGTCGTCAAAGTCGGGGCGGGGAAAGCCTTGGGGTGTGTCCTCTGGGCGGTCGTAGAGCTGGAAGCACCAATCTCCATTGAGGGGCATGAAGAAGGGGGATGCTTCTCGAGGGCCTTCCCGAGCGGCGTCCGCGTCGTGAAAGGGGATCAGTGGGCTTCGGCCCGGAAGTTTACCGATGCCTACGCATTCCGGGTTTCCCCAACTTCTGGCCCCCCCCGCGATACCGAGCAAGTCGACTCCTTTTAAATTCTTCGCGCGTCACAACGCGGGTCGGGCTTCAGGTCGAGCACTCCGGCGGAGAGGATAACCTCGATGCATTCTCGGGGACTGGGGTCGAGATGAGGGGTGCGTTGGTGGGGAGAGCTCTATCTGATTGAAGGTTGCCTGGAGTATTAAACATACTGCGAAGCTAAAACTTCATGCCTCGAAGTATTTCTGATACGCCGAAATTGTATGAGGACTGAGTACGCGCAGACTCTAGAGGGCTTCAGTTGCAGATCAAGGCTGCTCGATCGAAAATTAGATGCAATCCGTACTCGGCCCGATGACTTGCTGCAGAAGGGGCGAGATGCCTCAGTGGGAGTATTCGGGCTGATCATGCAGGCAAATTTTTTCTATACAATTCGCGATAGTACGGACTAGGATAAAGGCGTGAATGCGCGGAGAAGTCTCCACGTGTCCGAAATAATCAAGGAGAGAAAAGTTTGGCCAACGGTACAGTCAAGTGGTTCAGTGAGCAGAAGGGTTTTGGATTCATCACACCGGAAGACGGGGGCAAAGATCTCTTTTGTCACTACTCCAATATCGTCGGTGACGGATTCCGCAATTTGCAGGATGGGCAAGCGGTTGAGTATGACGCGGCTCAGGGACAGAAAGGTCCCGAGGCGCAGAACGTTCGCGCTGTCTGATCTGATCTGAGCGGCAGCGTTTAGTGGGGGTCAGAGTCGGGCTGACCCCCCTAGCCGAGCGAATCTCTGCGAACGAAAAACCCCACTCCAATTCAGGCAAGCTGGTTCGGCTAATCTGAGTCGCGGGAATGGGGACGGACGGGTGGTTGTATCCATTCACCGTCGGGGGCCTGCTGCGCTCGAGGATCGCCCTGCATGCGATCGACTTGGATCCCATCGCGGCCCAAGGAGGTTCCCCAATGACTCTGACGCTTTTCAAGGGCGTCCCGGAGCATGGCGCGTACAAGCTCGGCCTTCGCCGTGGTCCATACGAAGGTCCCGATCAGCGCGAGCATCCATTGCCCCCGGGTTAACCCGAAGACGATCATGAGCGCGGCGATGCCCCGCGCCACCCGAGATGCGATCCGCGTCGCGGCAAGGTTGGACATCCGCAGGGCGAGCGCAGCGCGCAGGATTCGGCCGCCGTCCATGGGGAGCGCGGGCAGCAGGTTGAAGGTGCCGAGTAGAAGGTTCACCCTCAGCAGCCAGCCCAGGGCCGATACATCGGAAGCTGCACTGAGGAGCCCGGAGGGCATTCCATTGGAGGCGAGCAGGCCGACGAGCAGAAGGCCCGCGAGAAGAAAGTTGACGGCCGGTCCCGCAATGGCGATCCATAGTTCCTGGGCGGGGGAGTCGGGTTCGCGCTCGAGGACCGCGACGCCGCCGATAGGGAAGAGGGTGATGCCCTGAGTGCGGATTCCAAAGTGACGGGCCATCAGGGCATGGCCGTATTCGTGGAAGACCACGCAGGTGAAGACCATCGCGATGGGGAGCAAGATGGCCCCGACCGCTCGAAGAGACCCGGTTTCCGCTAGAACCCAGAGCCCGAGCCCCCCCGCAAGGGCCGCGAAACTCCAATGGACACGAAGTTCGATATCGAAGTACTCGGCTAGGCGGAAGGAACGACCCTGGCCAGGCCCGGTGGAATGGGAATTCATCGCGCCCGCCCTCTCATTGACTGATGGCCTGATTGCCGGGCTCAGCCGACGATCTCGGCGATGGTGCGCATTGTCTCCACATCCTGGCTTGCGAGCAGCAGTGTAGTCACCGGAGTCTCCCGCCAGGCATCCAGTCGTTCGCGGATGCGGTCGACTGAGCCACAAAGAGAGACTTCGTCGGCAAACTGGTCGGGGACCGCTGCGATCGCTTCGGCGCGTTTTCCATCCATGAAGAGATCCTGGATCTTTTTTGCTTCGGCCTCGAAGCCCATTCGGGCCATTAGTTCCATGTGGAAGTTGTGTTTCTTGGCACCCATTCCGCCAATGTAGAAGCCGAGCATCGCCTTGACGGGAGTCAGTGCGCGCTCGAGGTTGTCATCGATATTGCAGATCACGAACTGGCTGATCTGGAAATCAGGTTTTCGATTCTTGAGCGAATCGGCGTAGACCTCCTGGCGGAAAGGGGAGTAGTAGAGAGGAAGCCACCCGTCGGCGATTTCCGCGGCTAGCGCCACGTTCTTCGGCCCCTCGGCGCCCATGAAGATGGGGACATCAGCGCGCAGGGGGTGGGTAATGGGACGCAAGGGTTTACCGAGACCCCAGGCGCCCTCGCCGCTGTAGGGCAACGGGTAGTGGGGGCCGTCATTGGTTACGGGTGCCTCGCGCCGCAGCACTTGGCGAATGATGTCGATGTATTCCCGGGTCCGCGCCAGGGGTTTGGAAAACGGTTGTCCGTACCAGCCCTCGACGACCTGGGGACCAGAGACGCCCAAGCCGAGAATCATTCGGCCCTGGGAGAGGTGGTCCAGGGTCAGGGTCGCCATGGCGGTGGCAGTCGGGGTGCGCGCGGAGAGCTGTACGACCGCCGTCCCGAGTTTGATGCGCTTGGTGTGTGCCGCGATATAGGCAAGGGGAGTGAATGCGTCGGACCCCCAGGCCTCAGCGGTCCATAGGGAGTCGAATCCCAGGCTTTCGGCTTCTTGGGCGAGTTCGATCAGGTTGGTCGGAGGCTGGGCGCCCCAATAGCCGAGTTGAACGCCGAGTTTCAGGGATGACATGGATGGATCTCCTGTTCTGAGGCCCGGACTATAAGCGGCGGGCCGAAGGGGGGGGCCTGCTGTCCAGGCCGATCAGTAGGTTCGCTTATTTTGACACAAAGGGAAGAGCGCGTACGTGGAAATTTTGACTTTGACCGAGCGGACCCGGAGTCGGAATCGGGGATGAGAGAACGAAACCGTTTCAGATACTGGGAACCACAAGGTCGGATTCGGGCGTACCCAACCCCAGCCGGTTCATGAACCTGAGCCGCAGGCTTTCGATGCTGAGGTAGAGGGCGGGGACCGCGAAAAGGGTAAGCAGGCTTGCGACGCAAAGGCCCGCGACAATGGCTGCTGCGAAGGGGCCGAAA
>CAWVXN010000137.1:0-7281 GCA_963933695.1 uncultured Myxococcales bacterium
TCCCCCCTGGCTCCCCGCCCATGCGACTGCGCTACCGATGAAAAGAATCAGCAGGATAGAGAGAACGGTTCGGAGGGGTTCCTTGGGCATGCCGACTGACTAGCGCACTTGAGCCAGCGGGCAACTCGCCCCAGCTGCGCTGTGACGCGATAAGGCGTCGGTTTTGAGGGGAATGGCCGAGTGTCGGGGTTCGGTTCTCGGACATTGATTGCCCCGGAATCGGCTTGCCAATTCCTCCTCAGAATCCTCTATCCTCCGGGCTCTATCACTCGTGAAAATTTCTGAATAACGCTCAAGGAAAAAGAAGGAGAGAACCCATGTCAGCTCCCCAGACCGCCCCCGGTGAGATTTCCGGCTGGCCGATCCTGAAAATCAAGTACCGCACGGATGCCGAGAAGATTGCCGCGCTTTTGCCACCCGGCATTGATCCCAGCGATTCGTCCAACGTGCACTTGAATATCTACAACGTGCCAGTTCCGGATGAACCTGAGCAGGGTGTGCTCATCATGGTGGATGCCGAGTATCGCGGTACCAAGGGGCTCTACTCTATTGGCTATGGCATAGACCAGGAGTCTGCCATCATGATCAGCCATGACATGAACGGCCAGCCCAAATATCCCTGTGCCCTGGACTATTACCGAATGGGCGATCGCGTGACTGCGCGTTGTACTCACCAGGGGTATACGTTCATCGAGTTCTCGGGCAACGTGACCGGGCCGGCGGCTGACCTTCCCGAATACGAGGAAAACGAGTGGTGGGTCAAGGTTTCCCGGGCCGTGGGGGGGGCTGAGAAGAGCTATGACTTCCCGCCGCATGTGGTGAAAGTTCGAAGCACCTACGCGACCACGTATCGAGAGGATGTCGAGGGAAGCTTGTCGCTGCTCGAGAGCCCTTGGGATCCGATTCAGGCTTTGCTTCCGGTCCGCGAATACCTGTCGGCGCAACTCGATACGCCGGCTTGGCTTGGTCGAGAAATTACCTTGGAAGGGGCTTTGGATCCGGAGGCCTTCTGGCCGCATGTCGATACCATCGGAGGCTCGCGCTGGCCGGGTGAGAACGGCGGACCCCGCCGCAGTTAATAACCCGCTCCATGGGGTCGCCCCCAAGGAATTCGAGCACGTTGTGATGCCGCACCCTGAGTGCGGCATCACTTCGTTTACGGGGCGAATGTTCAGGCGAGGATGATTCAGAAGGCGCGGAAGCGTTTTTGCACGTGGGCCCGACGCAGCCCGAGTCGTTCTTGGCGCTCGCTTGCCGCTACGGTTCGGGTTTCCGGGTGGAGGTGCTCGCGGATCTCCGAAAAAAGAACCTTTTTGGCCGAGAGTGTCGGCCATTGGTCGCTTGGAGGCGTTTCGCTGTAGGCCCAGCGGGGGGTGAGGAAGCCTTCCCCATGCCCAGTGGTGTCGAGCCAGTTGGGAACACCCGGGTCTTGGTGGGCAACCACCAGTCGAATGATGCCGTCGGGGTCGATCTCGCTCTGGCTGCCGTTGAGGCTCCCGAAGGTATTGGCGTATTCGATCGATTCACCCCATAGGTTGGCGATCTGGAAACCATAATATTGGGGCTTGAGAGGAATCTGGTTCTCGATGATCAGGGCCTCGTCCGGGCCCAATTCGAAAACACCGCCCGCGTATAGGTTCGTGCTCATGCCCCCACCGGTGGCGCCCGCCGCGGCGTTGATGGTGTTGAAACCGTTGCGTGGAAACTCAACGCCCGGGATGCTCCCGACTCGAGGGCCGTGGACACCCATCAGGATGGTCCAGAAAGCATTCCAGAAATGCATTTGCCCTCGCACGAGTTCACCGCAGCGCCGTAACTCCGAGGCGGCTTGCTCGGGGGCATAACCGGACTCGGTGGCGGCATCCAAACTCAAATCCAAACCCAAAGGCTTCAGCGAGAGGTGGATGGGTTCTTCATGTTGCCAGTCGTTGAAAATCTGGCGCCCGCTCACGTAGAGGGCGAAACGCTCCTTGGGGGTATCGGGCTGAAACGGGTGAGGTTGCTCAACGACCTTGAGGGTCGAGATGAAGTTTCCCATATGACCAGCGGGGCGTTCAGGGGCGAGTAAAATTTCAAAGCTGCCGTCCTCCTCGACTTGGATGCTGCTTGAATCAAGCCGCCCTGTCAGAGTCTTGACACCGGGCGCCAATTCTTTGAGGTCACCCGAATCACCAGCGAGGACTCCCGCGCTCGCTTCAAAGATCAAGTAGTGCGGTGCGCGAGGTCCCTGGGCAGCGGGTTCTTCACCTCGCCATTCCCGGGAGTCCTCTGCACGGCCTTGAATTATGTATTGCTCGCGGCCGTCGATGGGTGCATAAAAATAGATGGCATCAGAATTGTCGATGGTGGCACGGTTGATAATGGACAGGGCATTGCGAAAAACGGGCCGTGCCCGGTCCTCATGGAAGGCCCTCTCGATCGCACTGTGCGCGAACCCCATCAAGTAGCGGTAGCCCTCGGCCAGGCTGCGCGGGTTCTGGGGAGCGGGCATTAATGCGGGCTGATCGATCGCATTCCTGGCCATTTCCAAGCTAGCCATCATGTCGTCCCAGGCGGACCGAAGCTCTTCGGTCGCGTTCATCGTATTCTGATCTGCAGGGTCATCCACTAGGCTTCTGCTCCCGGAAAGTCTTGCTTTTTGGGGGTCGGGTTCTCGGAATCCCAGCCGAAATGTTCAAAGAGGTCACCCAGTTCATCCCGTATGACGTCCCCCTCGAGGCCGAACTCAGCGAGGCTGTAGCTATGGCTGGTCTTGTGCGCGCTCTCGCGTTTCGACTGACCCCGCAGAATTTCACGAAAAGGAGCGCTCATGGGCAGATCGAGCGCCTGGTAGATTTCCTCGATGGCGGCAGCCGGGTCCGATGTCAGGTGACGGTAGTCGACAACGGCTCCCGGGGTCGTCGGGTTGGAGTCGAGACATTCCAGGGGGTGCCGATAGGAATGCCACGACTGCTCGGCAAGAATTTTAAGGCAATTGCGCTGCCGACTTTCTTCCCAGCCCATTTGCTTCCAGCCGGATTCAACCAGCTTGAGGAGACTCGGGATGGTCTCCCGTGGGTCGCGGATGTTTACAACGAAGCGGGCATCCGGAAAAGACTCGAGGAGGGAAGCGACTCGCCCCGCCCAGAGGGGGTTCTTCGCCAAGTGGATCTTTTCAGGCCCGTTCAAGTAAAGCTGCCGGCGGACGCACTCGCGATAGAAAGCGTTGTATCGCCTTCGGCGTTTTTCGGGCCAGTCATTCATATGGTAAAAATCAAGATCGCCCATATAGGGCATCTTCGTAATCCAGAACCCCGAGGCCATTGAGTAATAGAAGCTGATGTCGTCCTCTTCGGGGATAGTCAGCCCCATCTCATGCATATGCCGATGAGCCCCATAGCGACGCTCCTCCCAGGCGCCCACCCGGCGCGCTAGCCAGCCGTTCAGAACTTTTCGATCGATAGAAATTCCCAGCCGAATCAACTTCTTCTGGAGAAGAGACGGGAAGTAGCACTCGTACAGGAGGAACGAACTGAAGCGACCCTCGTCCCTGCTCATCAAGCGGTGGGTCAGGGTTGTTCCGCTACGCGCATGGCCGACCATAAAGACCGGCGCCTCTACCTTGACTCGCCAAAGGCCGGGGAAGAGGATGCCGTCGAGGAAAAAACAGAGGGCGTGAAAGCTCGATACCAATGGAACCGCGATACAGAGAATTGCCAGAAAGTAGAAACGCGCCGCGGGATTGGTCTCGTTCCACGCCAGGTTCACCATTTTTCGGTAATTTGAAAAATCGAAGAAGAAGATCAAGCGGTCGCCTCTATATCAGCTTCCATGAAAGCATTCCCGAGAATCCTTTTTCCGTCCAGGCTTCGGACCTTGCGGCCGACCGCGTGCACGATATCCCGACTGAAAGTCACCCGGCCGACATGGCGCCCCGTGCAGAGTTCGAGAGCGGCCTCGGCCATCATCTCGACGGGTTCGACCATGTCCGGGTTTCGTCTGCCTATTTCACGGACATAGTCGGCTCCCTGGGTGAGCACGATGGCGGTGGGTGCGAGGGCATTGACGAAAATTTCATCTTCCGCGACCTCGTGGGCGAGGGCCAGGGTATATCGATCGAGGGCTGCCTTGGTCGCACCGTAAGGTCCGATGACTAGGGCCGCGGTTTGGGAGTCCCGGTAGGGAAGTGCGGGTTGGAAGGACGTCGCACTACTGATATTCAGGATCCAGCCCCCTCCGCCTCCCCTGGCCCGTCCGCCGCCTCGTGCCCGCATGGAGAGAATTGCCTGTTGGGCGAGATCCACGGGCGCGTTCACGTTGAGTTCGAACATGAAATTGCGATCTTCGAGAGTCGCTTGGCTTGGAAGTTTCATCCGCGCACCGGCAGCATTGTTGACGAGGATATCAATGGGCCCGAACGCCTCCTCGGCGCGGGAGAAAAGTCCGCCGCGTGCAGCGGCATCCGAGAGGTCCGCGGCGACTGCAGCTGCACGGCCCCCATGTGCTTCAATCTCGGCCACCGCGTCTTCGAGAGTGCCCTTCAGTTTTCCGTGGCTGCCCAGTCGGGAAGCGGACAGAACCACAGCCGCTCCCTCTGCCGAAAAACGCCGGGCAATGGCCCGGCCGATTCCGCGGCTCGCGCCGGTGATGAATGCGACTTTCCCGCTGCAACTGGCCACGGCTGGCTTCCTCCCGGAAATTGGGTGTGATCAAACTGATCTTGGCGCAATCCAGTGCGCGCCGCGACGCCAGTCGATGGACCCATTGTCGGCTGGATACTGCTTCTCCTAGGAGTGTCGGGGCTCGTGGGACCGTTCCCTGGGATTGGGATGGCCATGAGAGCGACTACTGCCGAACCGCCTGGGAGATTAGGCAAGTCTGCGAAGGAGGAGGGAGTCACTCCGCGCGCTGCGAGTTCTGCCTGTCCTTCGGCGGGTACCACACGAAGGGCACCTAGTACTCGGGGCGTTCGTCGGTCTCGCCGGCCATGTACGCCCGCATGGCATCCGACGTGCCCCGCTCCTGGGCTTCGGCCATCGCCTGTGCGATTTCGGGAGGCGTTTCTCCGGCCTGTCGCAGTCCCTCCATGATCTCCGGCGGGGTCAAGTTGACCTGTCTTAGCGACTCTTGAATCTCGTGGGGAATGGGTGTGGGGCGCTGAAGTTCCTCGATAACCGCGCCCGGAAGTCGGGGATTGGCCCTTGCGGATTGAATTCCCGTACGGATGGCGTCCATCGTCCGTGCTCGGGCAAGTGCCTCTTCGACGTTCCCAGAGCCGGAGGACTTCCTGTCGGGAACACTCTCGGTCAAGGAGTCCGCCACCGGCGCGTCCCGCTCCGGATCGGCCTCGAAATCCTGAGTGAGTAGGGCATCCGGGTCGGCACCCGCGTCCTCGAGGCTCTCGTCGGTTGGTGGGCCGGGATTAGGGGCCCGGGTGTCGGCATTTTTCGCCGGGCTGGACAATTCCGGGTGGGCGGCAGCCGATCGGTCCGGCGCAGTCTCGGAATTTCGACCCAGGAGCACGAGCAGGCCCACAAGGACCAAAAAAGCGAGAAGGATCCAGCGTGTGCGGCGAGATCTCGGCTGGTTTGGCTTATTCATGACGCGTTATACCTTGGCTGCTGGGGAAGCAGGACCGTAGCGCGGAGGACCTCCGCCCGCCGGATGACGCTGGGTATCCCACCTCGCTGCCCGGCCCGGCTCAAAGAGGCTCGGGGTTGCGGATGTTTGCGAGCCCGGGCTCCAGAGCGTTCAAGAAGGCTCGAAGCCGACTTTCCGCTTGCAGCCGGCTCACCGGTGTCGCTCCCATGGCGGTACTGATCCGAACCAGAACGAGCAACCGGGGGCTGACAAAATCGCTGTGCTCAAGGGCGAGACCGCCCCGAAGCGTTTCCTGCCAGAAGCTTGATTCTCCGACGATCCAGCGATAGCTCAGAGCTTGCTCGAAGCGCCCTTGGAGCAGGGAAGCGACAACGGGGGTGTCCACGCCTTCAAGGTGTATCGACTCCTGTTCCCGAATCGTGAAGGCCGGTCCGGGCAGTACCGTTCGGGGGGAGAGCAAGCTGGTGTGCCGGCGACGAAGATCGTCCGTGGCCACGAAGAGTGCGATTTGTTGGCGACCCTTCGTATAGACCCGATGGATTGCCTGGCTTGGGAGAATGGACCCCATGGCCTTTTTGTCGATCTTGATGGTCTTTCCCTGCCAACCGTCGATCTCTATGGGAATTGCGTACGGCGACCAATTGATCATTCGTGTGGGTTGCCACGGCTGAATGAGCCAGGCGCTCGCGGTCAGGATCAACAAAAAACCGAGCAATCCGAAGGCGCGGCGGCTCCGGGTGGCGCCATCGGGTGCGCTCTCGTGGATGGGGGGACTCCACCTTGCCAGGTATGCGGCATCGGCGGGGAACGCCCGGACCAGAAGGTTGTCCAGCGCGGCGAGGAGCAGGACGCCCACCACGGTCATGAGGATTCCTTGAAGCGTGTGAATCGCGGCGATCTCTCCGGCCGGGTTCAGCATCAGTGAGAGAACACGTCCCAGGTTGACCACGGCCCCGATCAACGGGGCCGCGATAAGAAGCAGGACGGTTTGCGTTCGGCTGCGCTGAAAGAGATCGGCGTAGACGATGGCGGCCATCCAGAGGGTGCCTATGGTGCGCAGGCCCGCGCAAGTTTCGATGACCTGGAAAGTCCGTGACGCGGTGGTCACCACGGTGCCGGAACTCGAGGCAGGGATTCCCAAGACCTCGTTGAGGACGACGGCTGAGGCTTGGGCATTCGCGAGTTGCAGGGGGTAGGTGATCTGGTTGACCACCGCGGCTGGAATCGGAACTAGAAGAAGTAGGAAAGCGGCGGGCAGGAACATGGCGCGCCAGCCCGCTGGGCCACCCAGCATCCCGCTTGCGCCGAGGCTGAGGAGAACGAAGGCGATTAAAAGCAGGTCCGCCGCTGCTGTGTAAATCGCCCAGCCGTAGAGAATTGATCCCGGGATCAAAAGCGTCACTGATCCCCAGCCTTCTCTGGGTCGGCCCACGGCTCCGGCCATTGCACGGCCCCGGGAGTAGATGAAGCATGCGGCGAGCCCGAAAATCAGCGGAGCGGATTGGCCTGTGGGCCGAAAGAACCAGTCCTCCAACTCGTTGGGGCCCGGGCGCGCTTGGGGGAAAGGCTCATAGGGGATGAGAGCGCGGAAGGCCAGGACGCCGACGACCAGGCTCGCCGCCCATGCAAGCCGGCGGCCCTGTAGCGGGGTGAGAGGAGGCATCAATATCGACTGTAGCCAAAAAGACCCGGTACTTTTGG
>CAWVXN010000138.1:0-7129 GCA_963933695.1 uncultured Myxococcales bacterium
GCAGATCGGCCAGCACCTCCTCCACCGCGGCGTCGAGGTCGGCGGCGGGGACGGCTCGATTGATCAAGCCCAATTCCGCTGCGCGCCGGGCGGGGAAGCGGTTGCCTCGAAGAAAGGCCTCCATGGCCTGGCCAGCGCGCATTTTGGGCAGGCAAACTACTGAAATAATTGCGGGAATCACGCCCAGGCGAACTTCGGTGAAGCCGAATTTCACGTCTTCGTCGGCAATGGAGATATCCAAAGCGGCCGCCAGGCCGTTTCCGCCACCCACAACGTGGCCGGCGATCTTGCCAATAATCGGTGTCGGCGAGTTCTGGATGGCTTCGAGCAGGTCGTCAAAGCCGACCTTCGAATCGCCCTGGGTTTTCACCGCCCCGGAGCGTTCCTTGAGGTTGGCGCC
This sequence comes from uncultured Myxococcales bacterium, assembly GCA_963933695.1. GTDB lineage: Bacteria > Myxococcota_A > UBA9160 > UBA9160 > UBA4427 > JAZXM01. Next base: position 401 of record CAWVXN010000138.1, read on the forward strand.
GGCGCAGAACGTCGAGCCCTCGTTGGTGACAACCACCGCGCGAATCGCCGAGTCGGCATTGGCCGAGGCGATCGCGTCGAGCAGGCCCTTGAGAAGCGCCGAACCCAGGGCATTGCGATTTTCCACGTCCACCAGGGTGGCGGTCATGATGCCTCGGTCGGTGGTGACTCGTACAGCTTCCATCACGGCTCCAGTTCTCGAGCGCCCTTTGGTCTGTCAGCGCCCCTTGGAATGAGGTTTGTCAGCGCTTCTTGATAAGCGCTTCTTGATAAGCGCCTCTTGGTCAGCGCGCCTTGATCAGCGCCCCTTGATCAACGCCCCTTGAAATGGGGCGGCCTTTTTTCCATGAAGGCTTTGACGCCTTCGATGGTGTCCTGGCTCCCGAAGTTCACTGTCTGAGCCCACCCCTCGGCATCCAGCGCCTGGGAAAAACTTGTGGTCAGGGAGTTCGAGAGCATTCGTTTGGTCATCTGCAGGGCCAGGGGAGGGCCGGTGGCTAGGCGCTGGGCCCAGTCGTCGACGAAGTCGTCCACCTCGTTGTCGGGCAAGACACGGTTCACGAGCCCGAGTTCCAGGGCTTCTTGGGCGGAGAGGATATCCGCGAGCAGCGCCAGTTCCTTGGCTTTGTGCATGCCCACGAGGCGCGGAAGCAGCCAGGTGCCGCCGAAATCAACCGAGAGCCCCCGGCGCGCGAAGATCTCGGAAAAGCGTGCGCTCTCTCCGGCCACTACCAGGTCGCACCCCAGGGCCAGGTTCATTCCGGCGCCCACCGCGTCTCCGGTCACCTTGGCGAGGGTGGGCTTTGGGAGGGTGTGCAGAGCCAGGGCCGCTGCGTTCACTTCGTGCATGGCGTTCAGCGGATGCCCGCTGTCCACCATGCCGCCCCCCAACTCGGCGCCCGCGCAGAAAGCGCCTCCGGCGCCGGTAATCACCAGGACACGATCGCTCTCGGTCTCGCGGACCTCTCGAAAGATTTGTTCCAGGGGTTCCCACATGGGCCCGGAAATCGCGTTCTTCACGTGGGGGCGGTTGAGCGTGAGCGTGACAACTCCATTCGGCCCGCGTTCGACTTGGAGTGCGTCGTTGAGATTTTCTTCGGGACTCGCCTGAGGATTCGTTGGGCTCATCGGCACTCCGGGGTCGGCCAAGTGGTGGTAATATTGAATGAATATTGTTACCAAATGCATTACCCCACTGTCAAACGGTCCAATCCGGCCCCTGGCCCCCAAACGAAGGTCCAAACCCAATGCGCCCCAGCCTGCTTGCTCCTCCCCTGCCGTCGAGTCTGAACACGCGCAGCGCCGAATTCGCCGAGAATCGCGAGGCGATGCTCGAGAAGTTGTCGATCATCGATGAACTCCTCGACGAGGCCGAGGCCGGGGGGGGCCCGGCCCACCACGAGCGCCTGGCCAAGCGCGGGAAATTGCCTGTTCGCGAGCGGGTCGATCGGGCGCTCGACCCGGATAGCCCTTTTCTCGAGATCAGTTCCCTGGCCGGGTACAACTCGGACTATGTGGTCGGGGGAGGCGCCGTGCTCGGCATCGGGGTGATCGCCGGAGTGGAGTGCGTGATCTTCGCAAACGACCCCACGGTGCTCGGGGGTGCGCTCACCCCGTATGTGGCCAAGAAGTGGATGCGCGCCCTGGAAATCGCTCGGGACAACGGAATTCCCTACGTGAGTTTTGTCGAGTCGGCGGGGGCGGACCTGAGGCGAGGCGGCGGCGGTGATGGGGACAAGAATAAAAAGAAGAGTCGACCGGCCAAGGTGGATCATTTCGCCGAGAGCGGTCGTTTCTTCTACGAGATGATCGAGCTTTCCAAGCTTGAAATTCCCACGATCTGCGTGGTCTTCGGTTCGTCTACGGCGGGGGGTGCCTACCAGCCCGGTCTGTCGGACTACAATATTGTGATCAAGAAGCAGTCGAAGATTTTTCTGGCGGGGCCGCCGCTCGTCAAGATGGCCACCGGAGAGGTATCCGATGACGAGACCCTGGGCGGCGCCCAGATGCACGCGGAAATCTCCGGCCTGGGGGAATACTTGGCGGAGGACGAGCCCGACGCCCTGCGTCTGTGCCGCGAAGTCGTTTCGCATTTGAATTTTAAAAAAGCTGGCCCGCCTCCCTCCCTGAAAACCGACGAACCCGTTTTGGATCCGGAAGAATTGCTCGGCATCATGAGCCGGGATCTGCGCCGGCCGGTGGATGTGCGTGATGTCGTCGCTCGGGTGGTCGACGGTTCGCGTTTCGAGGAGTTCAAGCCGCGTTATGGCACGACTCTGGTATGCGGTTGGGCCTCAATCCAGGGTTATCCCATTGGGATCGTGGGGAACAACGGAGTCCTCAATCCAGAGGCGGCCGAAAAGGCTGCTCACTTCATCCAGCTTTGTAACCAGATCGATGTGCCGCTTCTCTTCCTCCAGAACGTCACGGGCTTTGTCGTGGGGCGAGAAGTCGAGCATGCGGGAATCATCAAGAAGGGTTCCCAGATGATCAACGCGGTGACGAACTCGACGGTTCCCCATATCACGGTGATCCTCGGCAACTCCTACGGCGCAGCGACCTACGCCATGTCGGGACGCGCCTTTAATAATCGTTTCACCTTCATCTGGCCCAGCGCAAAAATTGCGGTGATGGGTGGGAAACAGATCGCCGGTGTGATGTCCATGGTCCGCCGAGGCCAGGCGCTGCGAAAGGGTGAGGAGTTCGACGAGGAAGTCGACGCGAATATTCGCGCCGGAGTCGAAGCGGCCCAGGACGCGGGCTCAGTGGCCCTGGAGGCCAGTGGGGCCATTAGTGATGACGGAATCATCGACCCACGCGATACCCGGACGGTGCTCGGAATCTGCCTTTCCGTGGTGCGTAGCAAGCCCATCAAGGGCGCAGAAGGATATGGGGTATTTAGACTGTGAGCTTCTCAACTCTTCTGGTGGCCAACCGAGGCGAAATTGCTCGGCGTGTGATTCGGGGTGCCCGGGCCATGGGAATCCGCACTGTGGCGGTTTACGTCGAAGCCGATGCCGACGCTCCTTTCGTTGCCGACGCCGATGAGTCGGTTCGCCTCCCGGATTCTTATCTGAACGGCCAAGCCATCATTGAAGCCGCCCAGGCAACGGGCGCGGGTGCCATCCATCCCGGTTACGGATTTCTCTCGGAAAATGCGGGCTTTGCCGGGGACGTCACCGCGGCGGGACTTGCCTGGGTGGGCCCGTCCCCGGAAATCATTGAGCAGATGGGGGACAAGATTACCGCCAAGGCATTGGCGGAGAAGGCCGATGTTCCCATTTTGCCCGGGAGCGAGGATCCCAAAGCCGGGGACGCCGTGGGCTATCCGCTGCTCGTCAAGGCGGCGGCGGGTGGCGGGGGCAAGGGGATGCGTATCGTCGAGTCCGCGAAGGATCTCGATGAGTCCGTTGCCGCGGCCCAGAGAGAGGCCGCCAGTGGGTTCGGCGATGATCGTGTTTTTCTCGAGCGGTATGTGGCCCGAGCGCGGCATATTGAAATCCAAATCCTGGGAGACACCCACGGCTCGGTGGTTCATCTCGGCGAGCGCGAGTGTTCGATCCAACGTCGGCATCAGAAGATTCTCGAGGAATCGCCTTCGCCTCGGATCGATCCCGCCACCCGGGAGGCCATGGCAGAGGCCGCGCTTCGCCTGGCGCAGGTCCTCGGTTACCAATCCGCGGGCACGGTGGAATTCCTGCTCGATGACGACTCGGGGGAATTTTTCTTCCTCGAGGTCAATACTCGGCTCCAGGTGGAGCACCCGGTCACCGAGGCGGTGACGGGGGTCGACCTGGTGCGTGAACAACTGCGCATCGCGGCGGGCGAGCCCCTGGGCTACGGCCAGTCCGATATCGAATTTCATGGTGCGGCCATCGAGGCCCGGCTCTATGCCGAGGATCCGGAGAACGACTTCCTGCCCGCTACGGGAACTCTGTTCGCGTTTTCTCCCCCCGACTCCCCCGCGGTACGTTGGGATTCCGGGGTTGTTCAGGGCTCGGTGATCGGCGTAGATTTCGATCCCATGCTCGCCAAGGTGATCGCCCATGGGCCGACCCGAGCCGAGGCCGCTGGTCGTCTGGCCCTGGCACTCGAGCGCACCCATCTGGGTGGGTTGGTCACCAACCGGGACTTCCTGGCCGCGACCCTTCGGACTCCCGAGTTCCTGGCCGGCGAGACCACGACTGATTTCATTGACCGGGTGGCGCCGCCGCGTTCCTTGGCTCCCTCGGAGGAAGAACTCAATCGCGTGGCCCAGATGGCCGCGCTTTGGATCAGTCGAGCGAATAGGTCCGAGGCCCAGGTGCTGCAGGATGCCCCCTCGGGTTGGCGGAACGCTCGTATGCCCGACCAGGAGGCGGTGTTTGGCTTCGGGGAGCAGGAGATCAAGGTTCACTATCGGAGCCTACGCGGTGGCGGCTTTCAGTTTGCCGACGGTTCCAAGGCCCGGATCCACGGCTGGAGTGAAGAGGGGATCGATGCCGAAATTGCCGGGCGACGCCGGGATGCCAGGGTTACTCGGGCGGGGGATCGGATCATCGTTTCCGGTCTCCGGGGGGATCTGGAATTCAAGATCCAGCCCCGCTTCGTGCTGCCGGGAGCCGATGAGGGCACCGGCGGATTTGTTTCGCGCATGCCCGGGAAGGTGATCGACCTGCGGGTGCAGGCAGGCGACCGGGTGGAGGCTGGCCAGACCCTGGTCGTGCTGGAAGCGATGAAGATGGAACATCCCATGAGCGCCACGGAGAATGGCGTGGTGACCGAAGTGCGCGTTGAATTGGGCGATCAGATCGAGAGCGGCACGCTGCTGCTGGTCTTCGAGCCCGACTCGGGCGAAAACTAGCGCGCCAGGTTCGGGAAGATCGGCGGGGATCTTGGGGCAAAAAGGCGGTCGACTTCGCTGGGGAACTCGAGGCGGGTTCGCCCCTGGAACATTCGGCCAAGACCAATTGCCCTTACAAATTGAAAGAGGAGAAAGTCCATGACGGATCCGGTTCGAATCGCAAATTGCTCGGGTTTCTTTGGGGATCGAATGTCCGCCGCCAGGGAAATGGTCGAAGGCGGTCCCATCGACTTCTTGACCGGTGACTGGTTGGCGGAACTCACCATGCTGATTCTGGCTCGAACCCAGGCGAAGAGGCCGGGTGCCGGTTACGCACGCACCTTTGTGACCCAGATGGAAGAGGTCATGGGCACGTGCCTCGACAAGGGCATCAAGGTGGTCACCAATGCGGGCGGACTGGACCCGGACAATTGCGCGGAGGCCGTCGCCCAGGTGGCGCAGAAGCTTGGCCTGAATCCGAAGATCGCGTACGTGCAGGGCGACAACCTGATGCCCCGAATGGCAGATTTGCTCGCCACCGACCAACTGCGCCATTTCGAAACCGCCGAGCCCATCAAGGAGGCTTCGTTTCTCACCGCCAATGCCTATTTTGGGTGCTGGGGGATTGTCGATGCCCTGGAGCAGGGCGCGGATATCGTCATTACCGGCCGAACCACCGATGCCGCTGTGGTCTGCGGACCGGCCGCCTGGCATCACGGATGGGCGCGGGATGATTGGGACGCGCTGGCGGGCGGCGTGGCCGCGGGGCACGTGATCGAATGCGGGACCCAGGCCACTGGTGGCAATTACTCCTTTTTCACCGAGGTGCCCGGAATGGTTCGAACGGGTTTCCCCTGGGCGGAGGTCGCTGCCGATGGGTCTTCGGTGATCGGCAAGCACGATGGAACAGGAGGCGAGGTTTCCATCGGGACCGTGACTTCCCAGCTGCTCTACGAAATTGGCGGCCCAGAATATTTGGGGCCCGATGTCACCACCCGCTTCGACACCATCGAACTCGAGCAGCTGGAAAAGGACCGGGTTCGCATGTACGGCATTCAGGGCGAGCCCCCGCCGTCTACTCTGAAGGTTTGCATCAATCGTTCGGGTGGTTTCCGAAACGACGTCAATATCTGCCTCACGGGCCTGGACATCGAGGCCAAAGCAGCGCTTATCGAAGAGGCGTTCTGGGCTTCATCCCCCTATCAGCCAGAGGATTACGCCCAGGCCACGACTCGGCTGATGCGGACGGACAGCGAGGATCCCGCGAGCAACGAGGAGGCGGTGGCGATCTTGAAGATCAGCGTGAAGGATCCCGACCAGTCGAAGGTAGGGCGTGCCTTTTCCAACGGAATCGGCGATTTGGCCCTGGCCACGATCCCCGGCTTTTTTGGCGTGGGAGGAGGGCCGAGCAACGGGCGGCCTTTCGGCGTATACGAGCCCGCGTGTATCTCGGCGGCGACCGTTCCCCAGGAAGTCGTTGTTCTGGGGGAAGAAGCGCGAACGATTTCCTCGGTGATTCCGCCGGCGGAGGTTTCCGTGACTCCGACCCCCGGGCCCCAGGCGACAGCGCCGGAAGGGCCCACCCGAAGAGCTCCCCTAGGTGCCGTTTACGGTTCGCGTTCGGGGGACAAAGGGGGCAATGCCAATCTCGGTGTTTTTGCACGGAGCGATGAGGCTTGGGCCTGGCTCGATGCTTTTCTCTCCACTGAAAAGCTGAAGGAACTGCTTCCCGAGACCGCTTCCATGCAGGTGGATCGGCATCCCCTGCCGGCCCTTCGCTCGCTGAATTTTCTGATTCATGGGTTGCTCGAAGAGGGCGTGGCCGCTTCTACGCGTCAGGACGGCCAAGCCAAGAGCCTCGGCGAGTGGCTCCGGGCTCGGGTGGTGGAGATCCCCGAGGCGCTGCTG
>CAWVXN010000139.1:0-7124 GCA_963933695.1 uncultured Myxococcales bacterium
CCAATCCACAGCCACCAACTCCGCGTTCTACCCTCAAGCCAGCTATCAGGGCTCGGGAGGACGATCCCGTTCGCCTGTCCTCCGGGATCCCGGGAGTACCCTGACGTACACCAGCTATAGCGGTGCGCTCAACGTTGCCTGGGAAATTGATGTTTGGGGTCGGCTCCGCCGAGCCAGTGAATCTGCCCGAGCCCAATTGCTCGCTTCCGAGGATTTCCAGAGGGGCGTGTTGCTATCCATCGTGGCCGACGTCGGTACCCTCTACTTCGCACTCCTTGAACTGGATGCCGCACACGAGATCGCCCAGGAGGCCGTCGAGGCCTTCACGAAGACCCTCGACCTCTTCACCCGGAAATTCGAGGGCGGGGTTGCCTCGAAACTCGAGGTCACCCGGGCGGCTGCTGCCAAGGCCCAGGCCACCGCGTTGCTCCCCGCCATCTCAATCGATATCGCCTCCACCGAAAACCGGCTCTCGGCTCTGATGGGACAACCGCCCGGTCAGATCAAACGCGGAATGAGCTTGGTCGACCAGCGTTTACCGAGCCTTCCCGCCGGACTTCCCTCGGCCCTCCTTGAGCGACGACCGGACATCCTCCAAGCCGAACAAAATGTAGTCTCGTCCAACGCCCAGGTGGGCGTGAGCATGGGCAACTTTCTTCCCCGTATCGGTTTGGTCAGTATCTGGGGCGGAACATCAGAAAGCCTTGCCGGAGCAATGGCGGGCAGCGGAAGCACCAGCCTCTGGAATGTCGCCGCTGAACTCTCGGGGCCGATCTTCAAAGGCGGGCTCCTCTACTCTGAATACAAGGCCCAGCAAGCCATTTGGCAGGAGACCAAGGCCAATTATGAACTCACCGCTCTGAACGCATTTGCCGAGGTCTCGAGCCTGCTGGTGGAGCGAACCCTGCGCATGGAGCAACGCACTGCTCGCGAAGATGAAGTTCACCAACTGTCAGAATCCGTCCGACTCTCTCTTCTCCGCTACGACCAGGGGCTGGCCAACTACTTCGAGGTACTCCAAGCCCAGCAGGATCTATTCCCCGCAAAATTTGATCTCTCAGAGACTCGATTCCAGGAACGCCTAGTGGTGATCGACCTCTACCGCGCGCTCGGGGGAGGTTGGCAGTTAGATCTAGATTGGCTCCCCGAGGCGCCCCCAGTCGACGCACCCCCTTCCACCTGGCCCGGTGCTGGGACGACGGGTACTGCAACGACGGGTACTTCTACAAGTGCTTCGACAAGTACTTCGACAAGTGCTCCGACAAGTGCCCCGACAAGTGCTTCGACAAGTGCCCCGACAGAGGCCAAGCCGCAGACCACAGCGCTTACCGCCCCGCCCTCTCCTTGAATCAGGAATCTTTGAGCGGCCTCCAGCACCCACTCGCCTGCCATAACCGACTGGTTACGAAACGCTCCTCCGAACCTCTCAGGATCCGAAGAGTGCCTTGAGTAGAAGCTGAAAGCGTTCCGGTGCGAGGCGAACAGCGAGCCCCCGCGCGTCTCGCATAAGGGTGCCGTAAAGCCAGACTGGGGCCCAATGCCTGCCAGGCCCCCGAGTAGTCCCGGTTCATCAAGCATTTGCGAACCGGCCAGATGGGCCCGGAGGGGGGGCAACACCCTCTGCGGGATCTCCCGACCCATCAATCGTGTTCAACGATTCCGAAGACCAAACAGGCACTACTGCACAGCCTCGGCGTCTCGCGTTACTCGGTCCGGGGCTCCGAGGCCAAGGCATCGATAGCCACATCCTCGAGAGCCAGTACCTCTTTTAGGATCTCACGCGTATGCTCACCCACACGAGGCGGCACCATGCGCAGGGTGGGCGGTGTCAATGCCAGCCCAAGGGGGCTTCGAACCGTGGGAACCGATATTCCATCGCTTCCTTCAATCGATTCTGCCAGTTTCCGAAAAACGGCCTGTTTTTCCTCAAATGCCTGACCGATATCATTGATTGGCCCGGCAGGTATGCCCTGGGCATTGAAAGCTTCCAACCAAGTCGATAGGCCCTTCTGCTTCATCGCCTCCGCCACCTGGGGCACCAGTTCCTCACGGTGTCGAACCCGGGCGTCGTTCGTCGAGAAACGGGGATCCGCAGCCACTGCTTCCATTCCGGCAAGCGCACAAAAGCGTTCAAATTGGGCGTCGTTTCCCACCGCAAGAATCAGGTGCCCGTCGGCCACTTCGAATACCTGATAGGGAACAATATTCGGGTGCGCGTTGCCCAGACGCTCCGGGGGCTGCCCGGTAAACAAATAGTTCGCCGCCTGATTGGCCAGACTCGCCACGGTGACGTCAAAGAGGCTCATGTCGATAAACTGACCTTGACCCGTTCTTTCGGAATGGTTCAAGGCGGCCAGGATTGCGACGGCTGCATTCAACCCGGTCAGCACATCCGAGAGAGCGACCCCCACCTTCATGGGCATGCCCCCTGGATCCCCCGTGATGCTCATCAGACCGGCCATGCCCTGGATCATGAAGTCGTAGCCCGCCCGGGCGGATTCCGGGCCCTGCTGGCCAAAACCCGTAATCGAGCAATAGACCAAGGACGGATTTTCCTCGGCCAATGTCTCGAAATCGAGACCATATCTCGCTAGCGCGCCGCACTTGAAATTCTCCACCACCACATGACTCTTGGCCGCAATTCGCCGCACGACGGCGGCAGCGGCCGGGTCGGAGATGTCCAGTGCCAGGGAGCGCTTGTTGCGGTTGACCGAGCAAAAATAGGCCGAGCGGCTCGGATCGCCCTCCAAATAAGGAGGCCCCCAACCCCGGGTGTCATCTCCCCGCCCGGGGCGCTCTACCTTGATGACGTCGGCACCCAAGTCCGCCAGGCTCTGGGTCGCCCACGGACCGGCCAAAATCCGAGACAGATCCAGAACTCGAATATGAGACAATGCGCCAGGGGTAGTCATCGAAAACGTCTCCTTTGAAAAAAACGACGCCATAGCCATAGCGCCGGATTCCAAGAGTCGCTGCTTCCACTCCACGCACTCACAGAGAAAAGAGTTGCCAGGGCACTCGCCGCTGAGCCGAAGCCCTGTAGACTCGGGTTTTCACCGTCTCCCTCACCCATACCAAAACGGTCCGGCATGCAGAGAGTTGTCATTGTAGGGGGCGGATTCGCTGGTCTCAGCGCGGCCCGGGGCTTGGCCCGAGACCGAAACATCGAGATCACACTAATCGATGAGCGCAACTACCATCTCTTCCAGCCCCTGCTCTACCAAGTGGCCATGGCTGTCCTCAGCCCTGCGGAAATCGCCACTCCAATTCGCAGCCTTCTCTCTGGAAACCCTCGGACGTCGGTCTTGCGCGAGCGAGTTGTCGGTGTTGATCTCAAAGAACGCCGGGTACACAGCGATAAGGATTCACACGAATACGACTACTTGATTCTCGCGTGCGGTGTGCGCCACACCTACTTCGGTAACGACCAGTGGGAACCCCACGCACCCGGCCTCAAAACCGTCGAGCAGGCCGTCGAAATTCGTCGACGGGTATTGGATGCCTTTGAGGAGGCTGAAACAGAACACGATGCGGCTCGCCAAAGAGCCCTCCTGACCTTTGTGGTGGTCGGGGGCGGGCCCACCGGGGTCGAACTGGCCGGGGCTCTGGGAGAGATCAGTCGCCATACCCTGGCCCGAGATTTCCGCCGGATCGATCCCATGCAGGCCCGGGTCATCCTCATCGAGGCCGCGCCGCGGATCCTCGCCGGTTTCGCCGAACAGTCGTCCAGCCATGCCATGCGTGACCTCGAGAGCCTGGGTGTTGAAGTCTGGACGGAGAGTCATGTCAGCCAAATCGATCTCAACGGGGTCGAGGTGGGCAACGAGCGAATCGAGGCCAAAACCGTCCTCTGGGCCGCCGGCGTCCGCGGACCCGACTTGAACCAGACATTGGGCATCGAACTCGATCGCCAGGGCCGAGCCGTAGTCAATCCCGACCTCAGCCTACCGGACCATCCCGAGGTCTTCGTCGCCGGGGACCAGTCTCATCTCACCGGCCCGGACGGAAACCCGCTGCCAGGCATCGCCCCCGTCGCCATGCAACAGGGGCACTATCTCGCCAAGCGCGTGCGCAAGGCCATCCGGGGCGCCCCCTTCCCCAACTTCGCCTACCGGGACAAGGGAAGAATGGCGACGATCGGCCGCAGCCGCGCAGTCGCGGAAATCGCATCGTTGCGATTCGCCGGTCGGCCGGCTTGGTGGGTCTGGCTCCTAGTCCATATCTACTACCTGATCGGCTTCAAGAACCGCCTCGTCGTCATACTCCAATGGGCCGGGGCCTTCGTCCGCTTCAGCCGGGGCTCTCGCCTGATCGTCGACAAAGAGTGGCAGTTCTATCCCATGGAAAAAGCCGGTGCGCCCGATCAAAACGCCAGGGATACCTCCGATGAGCAAGCCAAGCCGAGTGCGCCAAGAGAGGCCGAGAACCCGAGTCGCAATTCTTGACCCGCCACCGACGGGGAGAGCGCCGCGGGGCCTTCCCGGTCACCCGCTCCAACACGGCCGATGGCCGATGCCCTATCCCCGATCCCCCATGCCCTATGCCCTATGCCCTATGCCCCATGCCCCATGCCCGTTGGGCTCAGTGCAAGTGCTCACCGACTCCCGGAACCCGCTCGCCCTCACTCTGGGCTGGGGCTTCGATCCCAAGCAGGTGCGCCACGGTGGGCGCCACGTCAATCGTGCGAATTTCGGCAGCTCGCGAGCCCGCAGACACGCCCCGGCCGATTGCGAAAAAAATCGCCCCCATATCGGGACGGCCCGGATCGTAACCATGCATTCCGATCTGGGCCTCGGGATCCCATAACCCGCGCAGCAAGAAATAAGCGCGGTTCAAGCCCGGCTGCTGGTAGAACGTGCGAGGCGGATCGACCAGGACTACGAGATCGCCATTGCGTTGGGGATGACTGATGCGCAGTTCGCTCGGGAGATCGACGGCGCGGTACACCCGGAGGCCACTGTCCCCAGCAAGTAGTGTTTGAGCCCGGTCGAGATCGTTCGGATTTTGGAGAAATACATGCGCCACCGAGGAACCGAATTCGACGCGCGCTGGGATACCCGCGGGCTCGAGCAGTTCTTCCAGGGACACGGATTCCGTAACGGCCACCATGCCGTGATCGCTCACCACGACCACTGTCACATCATCCCAGGCGCTGCGGGCGTCGATCCCCGCAAAAAGGCGAGTCAGTTCCAGGTCCTGCCCTTTCAGCGCCTCGACCACTTCTGAAGATTCCGGACCAAAGCGGTGCCCGGGGTAGTCGGCCCCGTGCCACCAACTCATGATCAGACCGGGCCGGCGACCCGGAGGAAGATCCAGCCACGAGAGAATTTGGTCGACCTTCTCGGCCTCGGGGATATCTCCATCAAACGGACGCCTGGCCTCAAATACGGCCTGGCCCCGCCACGGGGTCTGGCTCCCCACCCAGAAAAAGATCGCAGCAGGGACGCCCTGGCGCTCAGCAGCCGCCCAGAGCGGCTCGGCTTCCAGCCAGCTTTCGCCCTCCCCTTTTCCGTAATCGTAAAGCCCACGCTCTCGGTCCCAAAAACGGTTGTCCAGGATTCCGTGCCGGTCGGGATAAGTACCCGTTGCCAGGGCAACATGATTTGGAAAAGTATTGGAGGGGAAGACCGGACGCATCCGAGCCACACGCATGCCCTCCTTCTCCATTCGCTCGAAGGCCGGGAGGCGCGTACGCTCGGGATAGTCGTGGCGTACCCCGTCCAGGGACAAGAGAATCACCGTCGGTTTGGCGTCGCCCACTCCCGGCAGAGCCAGAGCGACCAACACGACCAGGTGAGCAATCACCCAGAAGCCCTGGCGATCCATAGGCTTCCTCATTTACGGGACACATCCCCAACGGTATTGAGGCCGATCCTCCCCCTCACGGCTCGGGAATTTCCGGCAGCGCCTTCAACTGATCGAGTTCCTTGCGCAAACGTGCGGCCCAGTTATCGAAGAGTTGACGAACCGCCGCGGAATTGGTCACCGGATTGCTGGAATAAAACCCACTCAGTCCGTTGCTGATTTCTTGCCTCTCACCCACGCTCACCAGAACTTCGCCGGTCAACGAATCCTCTGCCTCCAGCAGCAGCGTCATCTCGCCGGAAGAGCTCGTGTAGACAGTCTCGTCCACTGCCTGGTCGCGAAGGGGCGGTGCGGTGATCGCCAGATTGACAATGTGTGCGGCGATGCGAAGAACATTGGCCCCAGGTTTTTCCACCACGCGGAAGTCGTTGCTCCTCGCCAGTTCCTTCGCAAACGACTTGCCAAAATATTCCTTCATGTGCGCGGTGGCAGCGGAAGAAAGGGCGAAATTATCGTTCATACCGTCGTCGATGCCAGGCATGGGATCGCGCCGGGGCGGCCGCTTATAGGAAATCGTGACCTCATCCAGAATCACAGCATCGTAGCCCCCGAGCTTGGCTCCGGGCTTGAGAAAGGTCGCCGCGAATGGCTCCCACTTGACCCGGTGCAAGCCCCCCGGTGTGACGGCGTCCTTGCCTGTCGCGTAATAAACCTTACCTCCTCCAGAACCAGACCCTACGGCACAGCCCATGCCCAGCAGCATAAGACTCACGGTAAAAAAAAGTGGCAACACGACGGTCGATCTCTTCATCGGACTCTCCTGAGGGTTATTTCTATGAGAAAAGGAATCCTACACGCCTTTCTCCGCAATATTCAAGTGGTCCCTCTCAGACGGAGAAATGGGCTCCGCCCCTGCTTTCGCCTTGGGGGCTCCCGGGCGTAGTCCGAACCGGCACCCATCGGAATTTCCGGGACCCTCCAATTCGACTAGAATCCCTGCTCAGCCCCAGGAAGCCCAGTGGTTCCTGGCTGTTGTTCTCGGCACATGAGCAGCAAAATCCGCCTGTCACGATAAAATCGGCGGACACCAACCACACATCTGACAGGATATCCGAAAGATGAGTACTTTTCTGGAGCGGCGCGAACTGGGAAGAACCGGGATGTATACCAGCCGGCTCGGAATCGGATCCAGTTTCGGGGCGTCAACCCGAGTCATCGAAGACGCTTTCCACCGGGGCATCAACTACCTGTACTGGGGAACAATCCGCCGTCCCGCATTTGGTCGAGCCATTCGCAACCTGGCCAAGACTCACCGGGAC
>CAWVXN010000140.1:0-7091 GCA_963933695.1 uncultured Myxococcales bacterium
CAATGAGCCAGCCCTCGAACCCGAACTCGAGGCCGTGGATCCCCATCATCACCTCTGGGAGCATACGGCGAGTACGTATCTCGCCGACGACTTTCTTCGGGATGCCATCCCACACGGCGTGCACAAGAGCGTATTCGTCGAATGCGGCTCGATGTATCGTGCGACCGGGCCCGAGGCCCTCCGGCCCGTGGGCGAAACCGAGTTTGTCGAGGCGATCGCCCAGCAGGTCGAGGGGGGCTCCGTGGGGTGCGCGGTCAATGCCGGGATCGTTGGACACGCGGACCTGATGCTGGGCGATGCCGTGGAGGCCGTGTTCGAGGCCCACCTGGCGGCGAGCCCCAAGCGCTTTCGGGGGATCCGCCACTCTGCAGCCTGGCATGCCAGCGACTCAATTCGGCAATCGCACTCGCGCCCACCGGCCCACATGCTGACCCTAAAGCGCTTTCGCGAGGGCTTTGCTCGGCTGGGGAAGTACGGACTCAGCTTCGACGCCTGGCTCTTTCATAGCCAACTGGGGGAACTACTCGCCCTGGCCCGGGACTTTCCCGAAATCACAATCGTGCTGGATCATATGGGGGGACCCCTCGGAATTGGGCCCTATGCGGGTAAGCGAGACGAGGTCTTCTCGGACTGGGCTAAATCCATGGAAGCCCTCGCTCGCCTGGAAAATGTGACAGTCAAACTCGGCGGTCTCCAAATGGCCATCTCGGGTTTTGGTTGGCACCACCGAAGTCGTCCACCCACATCCGCAGAACTCGCCGAAGCAGTTGGCCCCTACTATCTCCATTGCATCGATCATTTCGGCGCCCATCGCTGCATGTTCGAGAGCAACTTTCCCGTGGACAAGGTGTCTTGTTCCTACACGGTCCTCTGGAACGCGTTCAAACTTCTCTCCCTGAATTACTCCGAATCCGATCGCATGGCGCTCTTCTCGGGAACCGCCCAAAGGGTCTATCGACTCTGAGGCATCGTTGGGCGATCATTGGCACCTCGGGTCGCCGCCCGAGCGATGGCCCCTGGCACCATTCGAAACGAGAAAGCAAAACCGAAACCCATGGCCAGCGCGACCCCGAACAACGAACTCCAGGGTCTCAGCCACCTCGGCGACGGTGGCGCCGACGATCGCCTTCGAATGCGATTGATCTTCCGGATCCTGGTGCGCTGCCTGGCTCTGCTGGTCCCCGTTCGAAAGCATGTGCTCCTGCTCTTCACGGGTTTCGGAACTCTCTCTCTCTTATTGTTGCCCCTTGGGCTGCTCTTCGTCGACACCCTCTGGACCCGGGTGCTTCAGGGCAATCCCATGCTGGAAATCGAGGCCGAATTCTTCCGGGTGCCCATCGAAACCGCGACCCGCGCCGAAAGTTTTGGTCCGGAACTTCGGCGCCTCGTCGCTGAGCGATTGGTGATCTGGGCCGCGATCCTGTCGGTCGCGCTCGCACCGCTTTTCATCGGGCTCTATTACTACCAGATCTGGATTCTGCAGCGGGTCAATCAGAAACTGCGGGTCGACCTGCTCTCCCATCTCCAGAGTCTGTCTCTGCGCTTCCACTCGGACACCACTGTAGGCGACGCGGTTTATCGCCTGACCCAGGACAGCGCCATGGTGACCCAACTGGTGCAGGTCCTGGTCCTGACGCCCCTTACCGCAATTCCTCAATTCATCTATTCGGTCGTGGTCATCGGTCTCTTCGCACCGGCACTTGGCCTGATCCTCTTTGGGGTCGTAATCCCCAGCCTGATTGCAGGAGCCTGGTTCTCCCAGAGGATGCGAACCCGCTTTCGCGGAGCCCGGGAAACCAACGCCGCTCTGACCGGCCGCATCCAGGAAACCCTCGCCGGAATCAAGGTCATCAAAGCCTATGGGGCCGAATCCGCCGAAGCGATCTCCTTCGGCCGGGCCAGCCTGAAAGCATTCGATGCGGCATTCCGCGCCCGAAACCTCTACGCGGTCTATTCCATGAGCATGTTCTGGCTCTTCGGGAGCGTCGCCCTCTTCGTCACCGCCCTGGGAACGGTGGAGGTCATGCAGCAGACCGAACTCGCTGCCACCGCACTGGGCTTCACGATCTGGAACCTGGGCCTCTACAACTACTTCAAAGCCAGACTGGGCGGCTCCGTAGAATCGCTCAAGGACGTGTTTCGGACCTGGGGCCGGGCCCAGGACATTGCGATCGGTCTAGACCGGGTCTTCGAGGTGATGGATCACGCACCGGAAATCAGCGATCGCCCCGACGCCATTCGCCTCGAGGGGGTCCACAAGGACATCCGCTTCTCCAAGGTGGGCTTCAGCTATCAGAACGATCGACCGGTTCTCTCCGATGTCAACCTGACCGCCCGGGTGGGAACGATTACCGCCCTGGTCGGGCCAACGGGATCCGGCAAAAGCACTCTGATGGCCCTGCTCCTTCGGCTCTTCGATCCCAGCAGCGGAAAGATCGAAATCGATGGCGTCGCACTACCAAATTTTCAGGTCGAAAGCCTACGCGAAATGGTCTCCATAGCGCTCCAGGAAAACGTGCTCTTCGGAAACACCGTACGCGAGAATATTCGCTTTGCGAATCCTCGGGCCAGCGACCAGCAGGTCCGGGAGGCCGCACGCATTGCATGCGCGAATGACTTCATCGAGGAACTGCCCGACGGCTTCGACACCCTACTCGGCGAACGCGGCTCAAAACTCTCCTCGGGCCAGCGTCAACGGCTTTCCATTGCCCGGGCGGTGCTCAAGGACACGCCTATTCTGATCCTCGACGAGCCCACCGCGGCCCTGGACGCGGCCACCGAACAAAGGGTCCTCCAGAGCCTCGGCCAGTGGGGACAAGGCCGTGCGGTTTTCCTGATCACTCATCGCCTCTCCACCATTCGCCAGGCGGATCAAATCGTTTTTCTCGAAAACGGCACCGTCGCCGAAACCGGGAGCCACGATACGTTGATGAAAATGCCAGGGGGCGCCTACCGGGCTCTCGTGAAGGCCGAACGGCTCGCCGCCGAGGCCGCCGCGCGATGAGCCGGCCCAGCCCTATGGAGGAGAGCGAGGACCTGAGTCACGGGGAAACCCTCCGAGTGCTCGGGCGCGCCCTGCGCTTCGTGGGCCCTTTTCGGGGTCGCTTTGCAGTCAAGGTGGGGCTGATGCTCCTGAGCCTACTCCCCATGCTGATGCTGCCCTGGCCGGTGAAGATCATTATCGACAATGTCATCGAGGGGCGCCCCATCCATGACCCGATTCGCCCCTATCCCGACCTGATCGCACCCCTGATGAATTCCCTCGCGGGCTACTCGCCCTACGAACTTCTCTTCATCGTGATTGGGTTCCAGATGACCCTGTTCCTAGTCATCGGGGCATTCGGGACCGCGGGAAGCGAGGGCGAGAGTGCGGAAGGCTATTTGGCCAGCGGCTACGACACCGCGAGTCGAACCGAGAACGAGGCCAACGCGGGCTTCAGCCTCACGGGTGGCCTGCTGGGTCTCTTTGATTTTCGCTGGACCATGCGCCTCACCCAGGCTCTCAATCATCACTACCGAACCCGGCTCTTTGGGCGTATCCAGACCCTTCCCATGACAGCCTTCGACGATGAACGCATCGGCGACGCGGTCTACCGCGTGATGTACGACACCCCGACGATCACCAATGCCTGCTACCGCATTCTCCTAACACCCATCACCGCCCCTCTTCACATTCTGCTCACCGTGACCATCCTCGGCTCCCTCTATGGAGATCGCCCCATTCTCGTCTATTCGGCCCTGGCCTTTTTACCCATCGCTTTCTTCGCCACGCTTCCCCTAGCCGGGGCGGTTCGGCGAATGAGCGGTCAAAGCCGAAAGGCCGGCGCAACGGCGACCTCCACAGCTGAAGAGGGAATGAGCAATATTCTCGCGGTCCAGAGCCTGGGCGGCGAAGCCAACCAGCGAGACCGCTACGAGGCCGACAGCTGGGACTCCTTCAGCCGCTACCGGGACGTCTTTCGTCTCGGTATCTACACCGTCCTCATCGGGGGCATCCCGGCCGTGGCACTGGGCAGCTACGCGTATTTCGTCGCCATCGACGGGGTGATCGCCGGAGAACTCAGCCGAGGCGATTTCGGCCTGCTCACCACTTACTTTTTTCACGTCGTGGCTTCGGCCCAGATGCTGGGCAGCTTGTGGTTCAGCGTACAGGCGTCAGCGGCAGGCCTTCATCGCGTCTTCTTTTTGATGGACATGCCCGGGGAAATCGACGACCCGAACGCCGGGGAACTGGGCCCGGTCTCCGACTGCATCGAGATCGACCGGGTCGACTTCGCCTATCCCGATGGAACCACGGTCTTGAAAAACATCGGGCTCCGTGCCCAGGTGGGCCAGATGATCGCTTTCGTCGGTCCCGCCGGAGCCGGCAAGACCACCCTCGCCTACCTGCTCCCGCGCTTCGTCGCCCCCAGTGCCGGCCAGGTCCGAATCGACGGCACGGACATTGCCGGGGTTTCCCTGAAGTCTCTGCGCGACCAAATCGCCTTCGTGTTCCAGGAAACGATCCTCTTCGACGCCAGCATCGAGGACAACATCCGCATGGGCCGAGCGGACGCGACGGATGCCGCAGTGCGGGAAGCTGCCCAGCTCGCCGGTGCGAGCGATTTCATCGAGCACCTCCCTCAGGGCTACGCGACCCCCCTGGGCCGGGCGGGCGGCAAGCTCTCCGTCGGTCAGCGCCAGCGGATCTCACTGGCCCGGGCCCTGGTCCGTGATGCCCGAATCCTAATTCTCGACGAGCCGACCTCGGCCCTGGACCCCGAAACCGAGAGCCGTTTCGTGGAAACCCTGCGCGCACTCAGCCGGGACCGCATCGTGGTGGTCATCGCCCACCGCCTGTCCACCGTTCGCGCGGCGGATGAAATCCTTTTCATCGAGGCGGGAGAAATTCGGGAACGCGGCCGCCATGCAGAATTATTGGCGATACCGGACGGGCGCTATCGGCGCTTTGTCGAACTCCAGTCCGGGGCCGACCCCACGATCTCTAAGCGCCACGATCCCTAAGGCCTCAACCGCGGACGATGCCTCAACTAAAACGAAGAGCCTCGGGCGAGTTCAGGCGCGCTGGCGCCTTCGCCAGGCCAGTCCCGCTAGCCCGGTCCCCAGCAACACGGCCGTCCCGGGCTCGGGCACGAAGGTCCCGGACACGCGCAGGACGTCCTGGTTTTGGGCCGCCCCTCCCGTCTGGCCGGACCAGCCAAGAGTCGCGGTGTTGAGCGCCGATAGATCCACCGCATAATTGATTACGCCCGTCTGACCAAAAGTGGAGCCGGGAGTCGTCCCGGTATTGATGACGTTGACCCCAAGGCTTCCCAGACCGTCGTACGTCATGGCCACTGTATAGATATTGTTCGCCACCGGACCGATGCCCGAGAGGTCGTGGCAGCTGCCCACTTGGGCACCGTTATTGTGGATCGCCAGGCCGAAACCGCATTGGCCCCCGTTGTCCCACGTATCGATCACCACCGAGAGAAACTCGGAGCCGAGTCCTTGTCCCTCAATAAAAGTATCCGCCCCGGTACCGATTTCCTGCAGATGGAAAGCGATCCCGTCCGCCCCGCCGCCGACCTCATAGGTGATCTGCATATCGTACTGGGCGTTCCACGCGGCGTTGGCCTCCACGGTGGCCCCGTTGTACCACGCGTTGCCCCGCTGTCCGCCTTGGTTGTTGGTCAGGCGGAGCCGGGTTGGTCCGCCATACGCGCCATTGATCCCCGCGTCGTTGGCCCAGGAGGGAGAGGTGCCCCCATTGCCCGCACCGTGTACCCCTGTGATCAGAGCCGTCCCCCAGTAGGGCCCGGTGAAATCAAGGTCCAGAACAATGGGGCCCGCTCCGGCAGTGCCTGCCACCCACGGACTCAAGACCATCGCAAGTACAATGCATAATAAGCGGCTCTTCGAACGCAATTCCATCAGTACGTCTCCCCTTCCCGGAGGATTCCGAACTTCAGTCTCTCATTAGAGCCCCCTGTTTGTAAAGGGAAAACTTTAGAAATTGGCAAGTCGCCCGCCGAGCCGAACGAGAATGCCCTGCCCGGCGCCCTCCTTAGGCGCGCCTCACCCCGAGGGAATCGAAGTTTCCTCTGATCCGCGAAGCCCGCATCGACGGCGGGCAGCGCTAGTCTCCGACACCCCATCCAACCCCGAGGAAGCCACCCATACCATGACTCAGACTCCGACCTTTACCCCTGAGGAGCTGCTCTCCACCGGACCCGTCGCCGAGCCCTTGATCGCGAACGGCGTTCGCTGCCACGGGGGATTCGACGCCGACGGTCTCTATCGCTCCCCGCGTACCCTATGCCGGCTCCCCGCAATCGAGGCATGGCAAGCCCAACTCAGCGACCGGGGCTCACCCCTGATCGAGATCCCCCGCAACTTGATGCCCCCCCAGTATCCGAGTGCCACCCAGGCCAAACTCCTGGTGAAAAATGCTGTCCGAGAACCCGTCGTTCGGGCATTGACCGTCATTTCCATCGTCGAAGGATTCGGTGCGATGATCCGAGACGTTAAGGTTCCGGAACTTCGGAAAGTTTTTGTAGAACCCATCGACGGGACGGCCTTGGACCATTTGACCGGAGGCCTCTTCGAGGCTCACGCCCGGGACGAGTCCGGCTACCGAGATGAGGGAGGCCACAAACAGATGTGGGAGGCCGCCCGGGACGCCGCCCTGGAGAACCCCAAGGTGCCGGGAGACGTCCTGATGCGCCTAATGGGAAGACGCGGCCGAGGGGGAGCCCAGCAGCCCGCTTTCCCAGAGATCGGTCCAGAGCTCGAGCGAATGTTGGGCTTCATGGCCAACGTCCTGATCGTAGAAGTCTTTGCCGAAGGAACCTTCCAATGGGGCATCGACGTGCTTTCGGATCCCGAGATTTCAGCTGCTCCGGAAGTTGCCGGGGGGATGGTCCGAAATATTCAGGCGGACGAAAAACCTCACGTCGACTACCTGCGGACCGCGCTCTCCGAGGTTTCCGCGCGAACGATTCGAACCGTCGACGACAAGACAATTTCAGGGAAGACCGTCGTGGACGGACTGCTCCATCGGATTCTTTCCCAAGTGACCCGGAATCGACCCAGCGATCAACGTGAGGATC
>CAWVXN010000141.1:0-7085 GCA_963933695.1 uncultured Myxococcales bacterium
GGCGTTTTAAAAAGGTCTGCGAGAAGGCAGGAATTCTGACAGAGCTTCGGCGTCGCGAGTACTACGACAAGCCGAGCATTCGGAAGAAGAAAAAAGAGGCGGCCGCTAGGAAGCGTGCGCTGAAAAAAGTTAGACGCACGGGTCCCTGAATATCAGGAGGCTCGGGTCGTGGAGTAGGCTTTGGGTCTCATCCCTGAAACAACGATCCAAGAGATACGAGACCGAGCCGATATCCTTGGCTTGGTCGGTCGCTACGTAGATCTCAAGCAAGCCGGCCACAGTTGGAAGGGTCTCTGTCCCTTCCACGATGAGAAAACCCCGTCCTTCAACGTCAATCCGGGTCGTCAGGCCTATTACTGCTTTGGTTGCCAGGCCAAGGGCGACGTGCTCAGCTTCCTGGTCGACCATGAGAACCTGACTTTTCCCGAAGCCGTGCGAACATTGGCGGCTGATCTTGGCATCGTGATTCCCGAAACCGATTCCGGTGATCGCAGCGATAGCGAGAAGATTTTCGCGGCTCTCGAAGTCGCTCAACAGTGCTACCGCGAGTGCTTGCAGTCGCCCGAGGGACAGATCGCCCGAGAGTATCTCGAGCGTCGGGGTCTGGACTCGGAGGTGATCGATCGTTTCCAGATCGGGTATGCGCCCGATGCTTGGGACACCGTGGTGCGCGCCCTCGAGAAGGCCAAGGTTCCCGCCGACATGGGGATGTTATCGGGCTTGCTCAATGAGCGAGCTTCGGGCGGTCACTACGATCGCTTACGCGGTCGCGTGATTTTTCCGATCCAGGATGTGCGGGGAAGGGTGATCGCGTTCGGCGGGCGGGCCCTGGGGGCCGATCAGGAACCCAAATACCTCAATACGCCCGAAACGCCCGTCTATCACAAGCGCCGCACTTTCTATGGTTTCCCCCACGCCCTCGAGCCGATTCGCCGGGCGGGCCGAGCCATCGTCTGCGAAGGATATTTCGATTCCATCGCTCTGGCCCGGGCGGGCATGGGTGAAGCCGTGGCCACGTGTGGGACCGCATTGACCTCGGATCATGCCCGGGACCTGAGTCGTCGTACGTCTTCGGTGGGGCTTCTCTTCGACGGTGATTCCGCCGGCAAGAAAGCCATGGAACGAGCTCTGGAAATCCTGCTCCCTGCGGGCCTTCGAGTGCGCGCGGTTTCCCTGCCCGATGGTCAGGATCCCGACGATTTTCTCAATGCCCGTGGACCCAAAGATTTGGTCGCTCTGGTGGATCGTGCGCCGGACGCGCTTGAAGTCGTGATTCGTCGCGCGGCGGCCGCAGGGTGTTCGACTCCAGCGGAAAAGTCCGACGCCGTGCGCCGAGTCGCGCCGCTGGTCGCGTCGATCCCCGATCCCGTGGAGCGCAGTGAGTACGCCCGTCGCCTCGCCCTGTCCGTGAGCGCTGACGTGGCGGCGGTGGAGTCGGTGATCCGATCGGTGAGGGGTGGCAAAAGTATTCCCGCGAATCCCCGGGTGGCCGCCCCCAGCTCAGAATCCAGGCCGGTATCGGGAGATAATTATGCGCCGATCAGTGATCCGGAAGCGCGTCATCTGAGACAGCTGGCCATGATTCTTTCGCGGAACCCCGAGATGGCGAATGCCGCTCTCGTTGAGGAGATGCACGAAGCGCTGCCGAATTGTGCCCTGACGGATCTTGTCTTTGCCTTCGTGGATGCGGGGGTGGAGGGGCATGTCGATGCCGAAGGGAAGGTCGACATCCGGGCCATGGAGGAACTTGTTTCTTCTGAATTGGCCGCCATGGCCTACGAAGTGGTCATGGATGAAAGCTTCTTTCCTAAAGAAACCCCCGCATGGGAAGTCCTGACGCAGATATTGCGCAGGTTTGTTCTAAGAAAGCTGGACGCCGAACAAAAAAACATCAGACGTCGGCTCAATGATCCCGATGAGGACCAAGGAAAAGCGGTTGAAGATCTTCAGGCACTGCTGGTTCGCCGGCGTGCGCATGGAGCGACGGGTCTGGATACAGGCCTTTGATCGGCAAGAAATAACAGCGGGCCAAGTGCGCCCGGAATTAAGAGGAAAGAGAAACGAGGAGATTCCCCCATGGCCTCAGACGCCCCCAAGTCTTCTTCGAAAGGTTCCGAAGCGGTCGGTGATCGCAAGGTTTCTTCGAAGGGCCAAGAAAAGTTAGAAACGAAGGCTGGGTCCGGCGAAAAGACCAAGCCCCCGGGCAAGGCCGCCGTGTCGGCTCGTTCGAAAGCGAATGCCCGAACCGATAGCTCGGCCGCGCCGGCCGACCCGGTGCGAGTTTACCTCCGTGACATGGGCCAAGTTTCATTGCTCACTCGTCAGGGCGAGGTCGATATCGCCATGCGGATCGAAGAAGGCATCCATGACATGGAGTTTGGCATTATCGGAAACTCCCACGGGATCTCCGCGGTTCTTGCGTTAGGAGATCGCCTTCGCGCCGGTGAAATAGTGCTCAAGTCCGCGGTTGATGGTCTAAACGCCGATGGATCCGACCCGCCTGAGTTGCGGGAGATCGCGCTCCTCAACGCCATGGACCGGGTGAAATCGATGAGCGTGGAGATCGATCGCAAGCGCAATTCCGGAATGAACCGGCGTACTACAGAATCGACCCGTAGGCGTCTGTTCGACGAAATCGATCAGCTCTTCCTCCGATGCGTGGAAGAACTGCGCAGCGTCGGTTTTGCGAATCAACGTGTGGACGAAATCAGAGAATGCCTGATGCAGGTGGTGAAGTCGTTCCGCATGATGGAGGGCCGGGCCTGGCAGGTGAGCCATCGCTTTGGAATGAGCCCACAGGAACTCTTAGAAATTTCCAACTTCTCGGAAATGGACGAGACTCAGGCACACGATGCGCTGGATCTTCTCGGCGGCGATCTCGAAAGTGTCCAAGCTGCGGTGGGCGAACTCAATGAAATTGAGAAGTTACGAGGCAACCTCGAGAAGAACCTCCGGATGGACCGTCAGGCGATCTACGATGCGGAGGCGCGAATCGAGGCGGCGACCGCACGCGCCCACCAGGCGAAAAGCGAACTGATCGAGGCCAACCTGAGGCTGGTTGTTTCCATCGCCAAGCGATACACGAATAGGGGCCTTCAGTTCCTGGATCTCATCCAGGAGGGCAACATCGGCCTCATGCGCGCGGTGGACAAGTTCGAGTATCAACGCGGGTACAAGTTCTCCACCTACGCAACCTGGTGGATCCGTCAGGCGATTAGCCGCTCTGTGGCCGAGCAAGCGCGGACAATCCGTATCCCAGTGCACATGATTGAAAACCTGAACAAGGTGATTAGAACATCGCGAGAGATGGTTCAGTCTCTGGGGCGAGAACCCGGAGCCGAAGAGATTGCCGAGAAACTGGACATTGATTTGGAAAAGGTGAACGCCCTGCTCCGACTCTCGGCCGAGCCCGTCAGCCTGGAATCTCCGATGGGCGAAGAGGACGGCAGCTCCCTTTCGGACTTTATTCCGGATCCCAATGCGGTTAGCCCCCAAGATGCCGTGATCAATACCCACCTTGTCCAAGAGACGAAGGACGCTCTCGCGACCCTGACTCCCCGGGAGGCTCGGATCATCGAGTTGCGATTTGGGATCGGGGAGGATTCCGATGCCACCCTCGAGGAAGTGGGGCACGGTTTCTCGATCACTCGGGAGCGAATCCGGCAGATCGAGGCCAAGGCGCTGCGCAAGCTGCGCCATCCCTCGCGCAGCCGAGTCCTGAAAACCTACGCCGACGACTAGGCCCGCCCTCATAGGCACCGTCCCGATAGGCACCGGCCTCAGGGGTTTCCCACGACTTACTCTTCTCGGGGGGCCGGGGAAGACTGTCCGTCGCCGGGGAAACGGCTCAGCAGGGATCGCCCACCCTTTCGATCCAAGCGGGGAAGTCGCCCGGGTAGTCGACCGCCGCTTGTCGCTGGGCAATCCGCTTGAGGAGGGCTTGGCGTACATCCCCATGAGTGGCCGGCTCTGCTCTCAGTTGCTCGACTACGCGCTCTGCAACTTCGGCACCTTCGGGTTCGAGGATCGCGCTGGCGTCGGGGTCGTCGGAAACCCCGAGAAAGACCTCGACGGCGTCTTGTGAAACAGCGCTCGCATGTTTTCTCGAAGCCACGATATTTCCCTTGCCGGTGACCACGTTGCCCACCGAAAAAACCGTGGGGTAGGGGGCGAGCCGTCCATAGGTCCAATCCCTGAAGTTGAAGAGTTCCCCCTTCATCTCGATGCCCTCGATGGGGTCGGGAATGCTTCCGATGGAGCTGATGACAACCGGCCCCCTCCGCTCAAAGGTCTCGTCGGTTGTCTTAACCCGGCCGTCCTCGATCTGCGTGCGACGAAAGCGAAGGCCGACCAATTGGCCACCCTCTACCAAGAGCCCATCGGGCGCGGCGAGGGGCTCGACCTTCAGCTTGAACTTTTCGCTGGCCTTGTTGAGCAGAGTCCGGCGCGATTTCTTGACCTTCTCGATGCGCTCTGAAGTCGCATCGTCGGGGATTGAAACCAGGGGCATATCCTCTTCGCGCCGGCGGTAGTAGATGGTGCAACCCGCGAGCCCCAGGTCTTCCCAGCTCAAATTGTGGGCAGCAAGGGTTTTTGGAATTCCCTTGACCTCCAGTTCCGTCGTGGCGACGGCGATACCTCGCTCGGCGAGGGCGCGCTGGGTGCAAGTCAGGGTGATGATCTTGGCGACATCGATTGAGGCAAGCCCGCCTCCCACCACGATGCTGCCGTCGTGGACGTCGAAGCGCTCTCCGGAAAAACCGGGATCCTCGGCATGGTTGAAGGCGATGACGAAAGGGTTCTGGTAGACGAGCCCCTTTCCCAGGTAACTCCCCGCGCCGTCGATGGGGAGCGGCCGGTCTTGCCACGCGCCGTTCGCCAGAATCACGCTGGCAAATCCCCAATCATTGACGAGCTCGTCAAAGGCGACGTCTCGGCCAACCTTTGTCGCCGGAATGAAGTGGACGAGAGGGTGCGAGAGCTTCTCGCGAATCGTCGCGTACTCCTTTTGCCGGAGTTTTTCGTGCCAACGCGGAAGGCCGTCCTCGATTTTTCCGTACGGGCGGCTGTTCTGTTCAAAGACGGCGACGGTCACGCCTCGGTGTGCGAGTCGGTGGGCAATCTCAGCACCTGCGGTCGCTCCGCCGATGATTGCAACGCAATGGCCGGGTGAGGGGTCTGTCATGCGGCGATTCTTGCAGTTTGTTTGCTTCGCCACAATGACGAGCGCTGGGCCAGGAGGCTTTGATGCAGAAAAGTTCCCCCCAGCGGCCCTCGGCGGTGGGGCCGGATGCGGTACGCTGAGTTCGCCGGGCCCGTAGCTCAGCGGTCAGAGCAACCGGCTCATAACTGGTTAGTCCTCGGTTCAAATCCGAGCGGGCCCACCACCTTGCTTCGCCGCTCTGACTCCAGGCTGTTCGGCCCGAGCTTCCCGGTGGAGTCGGCGCGCGGAGGCTAGCGCCCGGCCACTCTACGCATGGTGGGCAGTTCTAGGGCGGCGAGATCGGCCTTCTGCTCCGCGAGGAAGATCGCGACGCTGCCGGTGGGCTCAGCTCCGGTGGACTCCCGGAGGCCAGCGGGGCTCCCGGGGTCTGCCTGATAGCCGCTCCTGACCCGGAGGTAGAGGGTTTGCCCGGGCTGGGCGGTGAATGCGACGCTATTCCAGGAGCGCGGGATGATGCCCAACCACCTTAGCCGGGCCTTCAGGACGTGGCGCCCCGGGCTCAGCAGAAGGGACAGGTACTCACCCTTGTGCAGTTCTCCCAGATTCTGGGCATCGATTTTCAGGTCGACGGCGGGAACGCCCCGAAGGGGCTCGGTCCGGTAGATGTAGACAAGGGCCTCGCCGGGACCGGGCTCCGTGGCCGGGGCGAAGAGGGCGCCCCCGGGGCCCGTTGTCGTGCACCCGGACAGGGCCAGGCCGATCAGTGCGATGCTCGCTCGGGCGACTCCCTGCCAGTGCGCGCGATTCTTTGGTCCGGGCATGTTTCCTCCGTGGAGCGCGCTTGTCAGACTCGGGGCTTGGAACTGAATTCTGCTGGATTCTAGCGATGTTGCCGGTCCGCGCGAGCGATCCGGCCGGGGGTCTCTCTGCTATGCTGGAGAGTTCAAACGCGACGCCACCGACTGGGCAGAATTTCCATGAAAAACAACAAGGATCGCTACTGGGATTGCCTCGATCAGGCGATGGAAGCCTCCCACGGCGGCCGAATCGAAGAGGCCCTGGCGTGGCTGGAAGAGGCCCTCAAGGCGAACCCCGGAGGCGCAGAGGCGCACAACGGTCGGGGCGAAATTCTCTGGGACGAGGGACGCGTCGAAGAATCGCTCTACGAGTTTGAGCGCGCGATTGCCGCCGATCCAAAATTCGGGACCGCTCATCTCAATCGCATCGAACTTCTAATAGAAGAGGTCGGTGAATTCGAAACCGCCCTAGAGGCCTGCGACGATCTGCTCGCCGGCCTGTCTTCCCGCCCACGCCTGGATCGGCCCTTTCAGGCGGAGCTCTGCTACCTGAAGGCAAAGTCCCTTTTCTATCGCGACGATCTTGAGGGCGCGGTCTTCTTGATTCGGCGAGCGACGAAATCGGGAGGCGAGCAGCCGACCTACAGCGCATTCGAGGGTCACGTGCTCTTCGAGATGGGTGCCTATGCCGAGGCCCGGCGCGTGCTCGAACGGGCCATTGCCTGTGAGCCCGATTCCCCCCATATCGTTTACAGCCTGGGTCTTGTGCTGGAGCGCATCGTGGCGTCGGGGAGTGAGGAGTTTTCGACGGGAGTCGTTGACGCCGCTCGAACGGGTGCAGAAGCCGCTTTTGAACGTGCCCATGCCCTGGACCCGCTGCAGTTTCCGATCCCGGTTGCCGTGAGTACGGAATTTTTTGAAGAGGCCATCGCCGAGGCCTTGGATAATCTGCCGCGCTCGATTCGGGAATATGTCGCAAACGTGCCGATTCTCATCGAGGATTTCCCCACTCTGGACCGGGTGGTGGGGGAACGTCTTTCGCCCCAACTACTGGGTCTCTTTGTCGGGATTCCGCGCACCCAGGCGGCCGCTACGGAGCAAGTGCCCGATCTCGATCAGATCGT
>CAWVXN010000142.1:0-7058 GCA_963933695.1 uncultured Myxococcales bacterium
TGGCCTCAATGATGGCCATGCAGCGCTCCTCCTTGACTCAAGGGCTCAATGAATTTCCACAAGGTAGGGGGGCACGAGCAGCGGCCCTCCCGTGGGCAGATCGGCCACCCAGGACTCTACACCGCCCAGGGCCTCGGGCAGCGGCCAACGCCCCTGCATCATCGTGGTCAGGCGAACGTCCAAGGCGTCGCTCAACTCCTCGCCGAGGGAACGCGACGGCGGAAAGGCCACCAGCGCCACATCGGCGTCCGCCCCCAAACCCAAGCGCGCCCGAACCCGATCCGTAGCCATATGAAGACCACCCAAAAAGTCCACCAACCCGAGTTCGTAGGCCTGGCTCCCGGTCCAGACCCGGCCCTGACCCACCTGATCAACCGCTTCGAGTTCCATGCCACGTCCCTCGGCCACCCGGCTCACGAAGAGATCGTAGACCTGCAGAACCATGGCTTGCATACGCATTCTTGCCCCCTCGGAGAGGGGCTGACTGGAGACCATGAAGTCGGCGTATCGGCCCCGGGTCAAGGATTGGGTCGTCACACCCAATTTGGCAAGGCCCCCGGCCAGGACCGGTCGCAGGGAGAAGACCCCTATGGAACCGGTTAGGGTGGCGTCGTTGGAAACAATCTCGTCCGCAGCCACCGCCACGTAGTACCCCCCGGAAGCCGCAAGGTCGGAAAACGAGGCAATGATGGGCTTACCGGCCTGCTGGGCAATCCCGATGCTCCGCCAAATCTCTTCGGCGGCCAGCGCTGAACCACCCGGGCTATCGATTCGCAGGATAATGGCGTCGATGCTGGGGTCACCCGCCGCCTGCTCCAGAGCCTCGGCGACTCGGCTGGCGGCGAAAACCAATTCGCCCCGGGGAGAACGGGAACCCCAACCGCTCACCACCGCGCCGCTGCCATAGATAAGCGCCGCGCGAGCAACGGGCTTGAAGCCGACTTGCTCCGGGGTCACCGTTGCGTACTCGTCGTGCTCGACCACCGCTTCGCCCAGGGCATCCAAAAGAATGTCCAGATGTTCCACACCATCCACAAATCCGAGTGTCTGGAGCTCCACGGGGAGGATCGGTCCCTGGTCGATGGCTGCCCTGACCTCCTGAACCGACATGTTCCGTCCCTGAGCGATGCCCGAAACGAAGAAGTCGTTGGTGGCGTCGAGCAGCGAATTGGCCATCTCCAGGGAGGGCTCGGACATCTCGCTCGCCGTGTAGGCCTCGACGGCGCTCTTGTACCGGCCCGCCTTGGCGACGTCGAATTCGATGCCCAGCTTCTCCCAAAGTCCCCCGAGAAAGAAATACTCCGCTGCCAGACCGAGCACCGGAACCGAACCCGCCGGTATCACGAAGACCTCTTCCGCGGCGCTGGCCAGAAAGTACTCCTTGCTGCCGCTAAAAGTCGCCATCTCCAGGTAGGCAACGGTTCGGTGGCCTGCGGTCTCGAGGCGACCGATCGCCTCGCGCAATTCTCCCACCTTGCCCCAACCGATGGACAGGGGCCGAATCACGATCACTACGGTCCCCAGGCGCGAGTCCCGCTCCGCCAGGGCGAAGAGGGAAAGCAGCCCGGTAAAGGGTGGACTGCCCTCACCCAGGACCCGAGAAATCCAGGGGGATTGGCTGGCCTCCACGTACTCGCCACCCAGCTCGAGCACCAGTGTGCTCCGAGCCTCGATGACGAGCCCCGGTTCTTCGCCCAACCAGAGCAGCGCTCCCCCGAGCACCAATACCGCCAACAGACAAACCCGGGTTTTTCTTCGAAACGACATGCGACGCCTCCTGGACCCAAGGCTATCCCAGTCGAGCACGAGCGCCCGTCAGCGGGACTCGTTAGCGGGACTCGTAGTGGGTCAGTTCCCGGTGATCGAAAAGGAAGAGCAACGTGGAGACGGAGCCCACGGTCCAGATCCCCATGCGGGCGAGAACATTCAGCACTTCGGCGCCGTCGAAGGGCTGCCCCGACCAACCCGAGAGGGCAAGCACGATGGCACTCAAGAGGGGCGGGCCCATCTCATCGAGAATTCCGAAGAAGCTTCCCAGCGCCATACCCGACGCCGACATCAAGTTGGCCATCGCCACCGACGCCACACCGCCCATCACCAACAGAAAAGTGGCCATGCGCGGCAAATAGAGAGAGGACACCATGGCCAGGGCCGCCACTGCGATGCAGTTCACCATGGCTCCCGCGATCGCCAGACCGGCGGGCATGAGGGAAAGGTCGCCGCGAAACGCCATGAGCAACCCGGTCCCCCCGAGCAGGAGGAAAGCCGCGGCGAAGGAAATCGTCAACGAGCCCAAGAGCCGCGCCAGGGCAAAGGTACGCCGGGACAGCGGCCGAGATAAAACCAGCAGCGCGCTGCCATCCTCGAGGGTCGACGAGAGGTGATCCGACGCCACCAGCCCCGCAAGAATCGCGCACCAAAGCGCGAGCACGCCCAGGGTGATCACCCCAGCCCAACCGAAAATCGCCAGGGTTTCCAATTGTCCCGAATCGGTTTGTACCAACGGACTGCACTGAGTGCAGCTGTTGACCATCGCCAAGGTCAGCAGGCATAAACCCGCCACGGCAGGCACCACCTTCCGACGAGCAGCATCGTGCAGCCCTTCGACTGCGAGCAGCCTCAGCGGCCGGATATCAAGCGCCATGCTGGATCCCCGATCGCGAGCCCACCAGGCGAACAAAGGCGTCTTCGAGTTCTTCCCCCGGCTGAACGATTTCACCGATGGCTCCCGAAGCCACCATGCTTCCTTCGTTCAGGATCACCACGCTGTCGCACATGCGCTCCACTTCGGAGAGCAGGTGGGAACTCACTAGAACCGAGCACCCGGCCCGCTTGGCCTGGCCGATCCATTCTCGGGCCTCGCGCATTCCGATCGGGTCCAAACCGCTGCTGGGCTCATCGAGCAGAAGCAAACGCGGACCGCCGATCAACGCCTGGGCGAAACCGACCCGCTGGGTCAGCCCCTTGGAAAGGGTTCCCACCAAGTCTCCCAGCCGGGAAGCGATCCCGGTCTGCTCGGCCACGGATTCCACCTGACGAGCCAATTCGCCCGCGCGAAGTCCCACCAGGCCCCCATGCAGAGTGAGAAAGGAAGCCACGGTGCGGTGGCCCGGTAGGGTCAGGCGCTCGGGCAAGTAGCCCACACCGCGCCGACTCTCGGGATCAAAGGGGTCTCCCCCCTGCAGCCGCACGGTTCCCTCGCTCGCTTCGCTGTGGCCCAGAAGCAGCCGCAGGGCCGTCGTCTTGCCCGCACCATTGGGCCCCAGAAGACCGAGGGCTCGGCCCGGGGCCAGACTGAAGCTGACCCGAGAGAGGGCGGCGCGTTCGCCAAAATGTTTGCTGACCGCGGCGAATTCCAAGGCATGCATCGGGACGCAGACTACCACGCCGGACAGGCTAGATCTCCCCTGCCCCGCCCCTGATTGAACTTCATAATCGGAGCTAGGGTTGACGCCATGAATGAAAGCTCTCCGCTGCGCTTTGTACCGGGTCATATTGCGCCTGAGAATTCTGGCCCGAACCCTCGACTCTTTGCCTTCCTCGGTCGAGAACTTCTGGTGACCAGTGAAAATCTCCTGCCCAGTGTGACGGCGATTGATGACCTGGGCATCGAGGCCACCCGGACCCAGTACTTGGGCGCATGGGACCAACAGCACTGCTACTCGGCGGAGCTTCCCTTGGATTTCAAGCCTCCGGAAGGTTTCGCCACGAAGGACCTGCGGATGCTATTCGGCGCTCTCGAACCCGAGCTTCACGCCCTGGCGGGCCGGGCCGTGCAAATTGTCGAATGGGACCGCACCCATCAGTTCTGCGGAGCCTGTGGGGGGCAAACCGAAGTGTCTTCTACGGATCGCTCACGCAGTTGCCCCGACTGCGCGATTCCCATGTATCCCCGGCTTTCCCCCGCCATGATCGTCGCCGTGGAACGCGGTGACGAAATTCTACTCGGCCGAAGCCACAACTTTCCCCCCGGCATTTTCAGCGTCCTGGCCGGCTTTGTCGAACCCGGTGAAAGCGCCGAGGAGGCGGTGATTCGCGAGGTCTACGAGGAAACGCGCATTACGGTGGAGGACGTGCGCTACTTCGGCAGCCAGGCCTGGCCCTTTCCCAATTCGCTGATGCTCGGCTTCACGGCGCGTTACGCGAGGGGAAGCGTGGACACCGACCACGACGCTGAAATGGAATCCGCCGATTTTTTCCACGTCAACGAATTGCCCCCCATGTTTCCGGGAAAGATCAGCATCTCCCAGTGGCTGATGGAAGACTTTGTTCGGCGGCATAGCCCGGATCGCGACGCCGCAGAAAAAGGTCGAAAAAAGGGATAGAACCTCGTGGATAGAACCGCCTGAATAGATCAGCCTGGGGAACGGGGCCTGAAGTGCGGGGCCTGAGAAGCACGACCGGAATCGCACGACCGGAGAGCCCCTCTCAAACTTGCGAAGCCCGGCAATCGCGCTCGAAGGTCCGGCTGCCCCAGAGTAGAAGCAGGGCGCCGATGGCACAGCTCGAAATGACGATCACCATCGAATAGCGCACCGCGTCCTCACCGAAGCTCGGGGCCAGCACGTCGTTCAGGATCCCCACCGCCTGGGGACCGGCCCCCATGCCCAGCAGGGTGATGCAGAGAATCAGCAGTGAGGCGCCCAGGGCCCGCATGCGCGGAGGCGCCAGGGCCTGAGCCGCCGCATAGGCGGCGGGCGCCCAGCCCCCGCCGAGGAGGCCCGAAGGAATCGCGTAGAGCAGCGCGCCCGTCGCAGTGGGGGCAACGCACACACCGATCAGGAAGGGCAGAGAACTCAGCACACTGGCCCCGGGGATCCACATCAACCAGCGGCGGTCGCGCCGGGCAAGGCGGTCGGTCAACAGGCCCGCGCCAATAGCCCCCAGCGATCCGCTGATCGCCATGGTGGGTCCGAGTTGCAGGCCCACCTCCATGGGAGTCATCCCGTGGGCGCGCTCAAAGAGCACCGGCAGCCAAAAACCAAAACCCGTGCCCCCAAAGGACGCAATCCCCGCCCCGACCATCAAGAAGCGAAAACTTGGGCGCCGCCACAGGTGTGCGAACACCTCGCCCAGGGGCGAGTCTTGCGCTTCCCCCGGCCCGGCCGAATCGAAGCGGCCGCGCACCGGATCCTTCACCGTGAGGTACAGAACCAGGGCGAGCACCACCCCGGGCAGTCCCACGATCAGGAAGGTCATTCGCCAGCCCACCTGGGCGACCAGGACCGCACCCACCATCAAGCCCAGCATCTGGCCCAAGTAGACGCCCTGTTGAAACACGCCAAACGCCAGAGTGCGTCGCTCGGGGGGGAAGTAATCCGAAATCAGCGAGTGGGCGGGCGCGGTGCCCCCCGCTTCGCCAATGCCCACACCGATCCGGGTCGCGGTCAGCTCCAGGCCGGTTCGTGCTAGCCCCGCCAAGGCCGTCATCGCGCTCCAAAGAACGAAACTCACCGAGAGGATCACGCGCCGGGAATGGGTGTCCGCCAGTCGTGCAATGGGAATGCCCAGCGCCGTGTAAAAGATCGCAAAGGCTGGGCCCATCAAGAAGCCCATGGTGGTGTCGGAGAGGCCCAGTTCGGCTTGGATCGGAACCACGAGAATCGTCAGAACGTATCGATCCAAGTAGTTGAAGGTGTACATGATCGTCAGCAACGCGAGCACGTAGTAGCTGTAGCGGGCGCTCGGGCCTTCGCTCTCTTCCCCCGTTACTGATCGGGGTGTCGACTCGAAGCCGGAGCCCATCAGGGCAAACCGGCGCCGGGCACATCGACCTCAACGACTTCGATGCGCGCATCGCGATTGGCCACGCAGGCTTCGGGTGAACTGCTTCCCGCCGTGCAGAGGAACAAATGTTTGCGCTCGGGGCCGCCGAGCATGCAGGCAAAGGCCTCGGTTTCGATTTCGACTTTATGGGTGATCTCACCGCCTTCGCGGATCCGGAAACACCCGTGGCCCACCGGGGAAGCGACCCAAATGGCGCCCTCGGCATCGAGACAAATCCCATCGGGCAGAATGCCCGGCGTATTAGCCCATTCCCGTCTGCCCGTAAGGCTGCCATCGGCCTCGATGGAAAAAGCGGTCAGGCAGTGTCCCATGGTCTCGCCGACGATCAGTGTGGCTCCATCGGGGGTGATCACGGAGCCGTTGGGAAATTTTAAATCCTCGGCCACCACCCGGGCCTCGCCATCGGGAGTCACCAGCACCAGGTTCGCGCCCTGGGGCTCGCCGCCGCCGTGGAGATCCCAGCCGAAATTTCCCACGTAGGCGCGTCCCTGCCCATCGACCACCATGTCGTTGCAATGGTAAGCCGCCCATGCACTGAGATCGGCCACCTCGCTGAGCGAACCGTCGGCTTCCTGGCGGAGCAAGCGGCGATCGTTCATGGACACCACCAACAAGCGTCCGTCGGGCAGCCAACCCAGGCCCGACGGGGCGTTGGGAACCCGGCAGATCTCCTCGCAACGACCCTCGAGGTCGGTCGCCAGCACCTTCTCGCTGTGCATGTCCGAAAAATAGAGTCGGCCCTCGTGCCAACGCGGCCCTTCCCCAAACGCAAGGTCATCCACCAGCGGCCTGGGCTGCAGGATCTTCATCTCAGGAATCTCCGGTCCTCAAAGAATTGCTCCGAGTATTTTCGAGAGAGGGCTTCGGTCAGAGTGCTTGGAGAGAGGGCTTCGGTCAGAGTGCTTGAAGAGAGGGCTTGGTCCGAGTCCTTGAAGAGAGGGCTTGGTCCGAGTGCTTGAAGAGAGTGCTTGGTCCGAGTCCTTGAAGAGAGTGCTTGAAGAGGAGGCCTGGCAATTCGACGAGGGCCGGATCCGCCGGAGCTCCCCCACACACTAGCCCGGCCTCAGACGGCGGCGGCAAGAACCGCAAAGGCTTCGCGGACATCATCCGGGGCCTGAACGAGTTCGACCAGAACGCCTTCGCCCCCGATTGGGGCGTCCGCGTTGCCCTTGGGATGAATGAAGCAAACATCGTGGCCCGCGGCTCCCGATCGAATCCCCCCCGGCGTAAACCGAACGCCCTGGCCCCCGAGCCACTCCACGGCGGCGGCG
>CAWVXN010000143.1:0-7043 GCA_963933695.1 uncultured Myxococcales bacterium
AAAGGACAGATAGGTGAGCTTCGCCGCGCCCGACGGAAAAAGGTTGGCGTTCCAGAGTTCCGAGAGGCCCAGATAGGCAATGTCATGCCGGCCCCCAAACTCGAAGGGGTGCACCACCAGGCTCATCCAGGCGTCGGCCACGGCCCCTTGGGCGACCAAGTAGATAAGGAAGGGCAGTGCTGCGCCGAAACCCGCCAGGGCAACGAGCCCGAGTTCCCGCCCCGCCCCGGCCAAGGCTTCGCTCACCGGCCCCGGGGCTTCGAGCTTGATCGCCAGATAGGCGAGTCCGATAGCGACCGCTCCGAAAACCCCGTAGTTCTGCTTGAAGCAGATCGACAAGGCGATGAGTCCCCCCACCAGGGCGAGGTCCCGGGCGCGCGCTCCGCGCTGCCAGGCGAGGAGGCGTTCGAGGGCTGCCAAGGCCAGCAGAATTGCGACGGGTGAATAGAAGGCAAAGGTCCAGGCGGGAAATGCCCAGACCGAAAAAAAAGCCAGGCCGGCTACGGTGCCGATTGCCCAGCTTCGCCCGGCGATGGGGGCGACAACGCGGTAGCCCGTGATCGCTAGAGCCACGTAGGCGACGAGGATGACAACGCGAGAAGCAAGAACGCTGGGGCCAAAAACCGCGAAGACTCCGGCCAGGGTGAACCAAATGCCCGGCGTGATAAAGGCGTCCATGTCGCTATAGAGCACGCGGCCGTTGAGAAGATCGAGGGCCTGCTGGAGGAGATAGCCTTCGTCGGAGAGAATGATGGCGCGCCGGCACAGGGGCCAACCAAAGGCGACGGCCCCAATCGCAATGAGCAAGTAGATCCAGATGGGCCGACCGAACATTCCGATCCGCCGAATGGGGTCAGTCACACAAGAACTATATGAGTCACTTGAGCGGCCGACAAGATCCGGCCAAGGATCAGGGGGTGCGCCGGGTCAAGCCGATCCACTGGGTGCGGCCTCCACGGATTTCCCGTACGGGCTGGAAACGGCTTTGGAGGTACCGGGAAAGCTCGGGGAAAAGCGTTTCGAAGGGGGGAAACTCGGGGTACATCTGAGGATTCAGGATGGCGCAGCGGACCCCCGCGGCCTCGGCCCGGCGGATCATGAGATTTCCATCGACGTTGCCCGGGATGGCCAAATCAAATGGGGAGGGGTTGGGCCGGTTGGCCAGGAAGTAGAGAATCGGAATGTCGGGGAGGACGAGGATGGCTTCTCCCGGTTCCGCGCAGTTCTGGATGAAGGCCACGGATCCGCGCATTAAGTCGTGGTCGCGTTGGGACACTCGGAGCGAGGCGCCTTCCAGATCCAGGGGCACAGGGTAGAAATCCGTCAACGCCGCGGCGGAGCTGATCGCGATGAATAGGGCCACCCCGGTCAGGCCCCCCGCCAGAGCGCGCCATGCAAGGGCCGCCCAGCGTCCGGCGCTCCGTCTCAAGGCCTCTTCGAAGCGGTCGCCCAGGAAGGCGAAGAGGAGAAGGATGGGAATCGTTACGAAGGCGAGGTGGGACCAGATTGCCGAAGGAAAAATCCCCGGGGCAAAGACCACCGCAAAAAGGACCGATGAGCGAGCGGCGGCTCGCGCCGGGCCTTGGGCCCAGTGCCGGGTGAAGAAGAGCAGGATGGGGGCGGCAATGAGAGCCACGATGGGAATGCCATAGCTCGCCCGAATCGATCCAGCGCGCAGAGCCGGGGTCAGTTCCATCCCCGCGAAGGGAACGCCATTGATCAGGGCGTTGAAGAGGCTGGGCGGCGAGTAGAGGAAGTTAAAGCGCCCGTCACCCACGGGATGGGCACCGAAAATCGGGGGGATCGGGTTGTTGAAATTTTCCAACTGGGAACCCGCCAGGGACAGGATCGTCGCGTCGAAGAAGGCCAACAGTGCCCCTTGCTGGACCAGGTAGAGCACAACGAGGGCGGTGAGAGTCAGCCCGGCGGCGGCGATGGGAAGCAGTCCGGCCACGGCGCTTCGGTTTGCCAGGGCGGAATCTCGTCGGCCCGCCAGCAGACCGACGAGCAATGCGAGAAAAACTAGGACACCGAAATTCTGTTTGGTGAGTGCCGCCGCCGCGATCAGGAGACCCATCCCGATTCCGTCCCGGGTTCGTCCGGCTTCGAGGTATCGGAGCATCAGAAGCAGGGCCATCAGGCCAAAACTGATGGCCAGAGTCGAGTAGTTGAACATCGAAAGAACGGGGAAGCCCACAGCGGTCAGTGCCAGGTAGAGGAGGGGAGGCAGCCAAGCCCAATGAAGGGCGACCATTCGCTGGGCGATGCAGTACAGCGCCAGGATGCTGGTGAGATTGACCGCTACCGCGGCCCACCGCAGCACCACCGCGTCCCGGCCGAAGAGTTCGAGGAGTGCGGTGGCGATGAGGTAGATACCCGGAAAGATGCCCGTGTGGATATCGGCATACAGGGCCTTGCCCGAGATCAGGGCG
Organism: uncultured Myxococcales bacterium; assembly: GCA_963933695.1. Taxonomy (GTDB): domain Bacteria; phylum Myxococcota_A; class UBA9160; order UBA9160; family UBA4427; genus JAZXM01. The sequence goes on from CAWVXN010000143.1 coordinate 2,433, forward strand.
TCGACGGCGGCCAGCAGATGGCCCTCGTCCATGGGGACCAGGCTGCGGTTGTAGAAGGGGAGTTGGGCCACGATGGCGATGGCGGCAAGAAGTCCTACCCCCCCCCAGAATTTCACCGGACTCGTTTGGCTTCGGGTCGTTTCCTGATCGGTGTTTCCCGTCATGGTGCCTCTTTATATAGGCGATGTTCGCCGGTGCTACAGTCCTCGCCGGGATCGAAAACGAAATCGGTGAGCGCCCAGGGCCGACTTGCCCGAGCCTAAAATCTCCAGGACGAATTCCGGCATGCCCCACGAAATGACCCGTAATCTCCTCCTCGTCCTTTTGGGCGCCCTGCTGGGCGGAGGCCTCGTTTGGTGGGCGCTTTCTCCCGCGACGGGTCCCCTGCTGTCCGACGCCGCCGCCCCTCTTGGGGCGGCGGCCTCTAGGGCCGAAATCCCGGCGCGGGTTTCCCCCACGCTGGATTCTTCTCCGGGCGAGCGGGTCACGGCGGATCTTCGGGTCCAAATTCAGGAATTGCGTGCTGCGCTCCAGCAGGAGAGAGATCGTGGGCGCGACCTGGCCGAGATCCTCCCCTACACCCTCCCCGAAGCCCTCCCCGACCCCGGGATGGCTGCAGTGGCCGTGACTCCGGGTCCGGAAACGAGTCCGCCGGCGGAAGACGAGGCGCCTCCGTGGTTCGACGGCGAGGCGCTGGAGGGCGCGGGCTGGACCCCCGGAGAGATTCGCCGGATTCGGCTGCGCTGGGAAGAGTACGAGATGGCCAAGCTCGAAGTCGAAAACGATCGCGCGCGCAAGGTCCCGGGCTGGAAGCACCTGGGGAAACGCTCTTTTCAGATCGAGGCCGAACTCCGCCGGGATCTGGGCGATGAGAACTACGGGGCCATGCGCTACGCGACCAGCCAACCGAACCGTGTGATCCTGAGCGAGTTGCTCGGAACTTCCCCGGCCGCCGCGGCCGGACTCGAACCCGGCGACGAGGTCATCAGCTACGACGGACAGCGAATTTTCACCGCCTCGGCCCTCAAGTACCTGACCGTTGCCGACGTACCGGGTGCCTTGACGGAGATGCGCGTCCTCCGTGCGGGGGAGGAGCACCGTTTTTTTGTGCCTCGGGGTCCTCTGGGCACGCGCCTTGAGGTGACGAGTCGCGCCCCCTATCCGCGCTGACCACCGGGACCGGGGTTTGTCCGGCCGGCGACCCAGGGGTCCGGGCCCAACCCTTCATCGGGGAAAATTCCGGGCCCGGGCTTGCGACTCACCAGATAGCAGTGCCCTCCCCAGCGACGGCCGAGGAGGCGGTGGAGCAGGGCCTCCACGCCGATAAAGAGGGGCGTGAAAATCTCCAACGGCCGGAATGCCCGGGGCAGGTCACGGGCATGGTGGAGGACATGGGAGATGTAGACCATTTCGAAGCCGCCACCGGCCAGGGGCAGGTGCTCGCCGACGCCCACGGCGGCGGGTGCGATGGACTGGGCTTCTCGGGCGCGTTCGAGGTTGGGCTCGATGCCGAGGGCCTGCCCGCCGTAGCGCACAAGTCTGCGCAAATTCTCGCCCCGCCCGCACCCCACGTCGAGCACGCGAAAGCCCGGGCGTGACGCGGCGATGCGCTTTTCGACGGCCCGGAAGCGGAAGACGCGTTCCTTACCCGCCTTTTTCCCCATGGGCCGCACCGGGAAGGGGCCGTCGACAGACTGCCAGTAAGTCAAGGCAGTCCGGTTGGGCGGGCAGGATCGGGAAATCCTCAAGGCCGACCTCGGGCAAACCTTCCGCGCGCTGGATGCCTCGACGAACCACTATGGCCAGCCTGGCGAAGAGCCCGTCGACCAAGCGGCGCGGCAGTTTTCGTCGCAGCCCAAAGGGGTCCATGCGTACGATGGAGCGAATGCGTCGCAGCCGGGCGTCGTAGTACGCCCTGGGCTCGGGGCGGGCACTGACTCCGAGCATCTCGACCTGGCCGAAGTGGCCCCGAAGCAGAGCTGTGAGTTCTTCGGCTTCGTATTCGTGGACGTGGAAGGGGTTCTCCCGATCCGATTCGAGCAGGTTGGGTGTCGTCAGCAGCGCCACGCCCCCGGGCCGGAGCAGGTCCGCGATGGCCCGGAGATACGGTTCCGGATCTTGCAGATGTTCAATGACCTGGAAGCTGACAACCATGTCGAAGACCTGGGGGCGCAGGGGGAGATGGGCGGCATCGGCGCGAATGAATGCGGCCCGGGGATGCCGCGCTCCGGCATCGGGCGAAATTCGGTCCACGGCAAAGGTCTGGGGAAGCGCTTCGGCGAGTTCGCTTGTTCCGTAGCCGGTGCCGCAGCCAAGATCGAGAATGCGCTGACTGGTCTCGGATTGGGCCATGGCGATGGCGTACGCGTACGCGGCCCGATGCCGCACGATGTCGATGGCAAACAGTGGGTTGCCCGAGTGGAGCCGTTCTCCGGTAAAGAGGAGTCCGCTCATTGGGCCTCGTCCTGCTGCGCGGCCAGAGCTTCGGCGGTGAATTCCCGGGCGAAGACCAACCCGATCGCCGCCCGGGTCACGATGAGCCCAATGGACAGGGTCAGGCTGGCGGCGAGAAGCGTCGCCGGCTCCCCCCAGGCCTTGAAGAGTTCCACGAACACGACCTGCCCGGTGCCCAACCCAGCAGCTGCGATGGGGAGGGCGGCGACGACCAACAGGATGCAGATGTTGACGGCGAGGGAGAGAATGGGGATTCCATTGATTCCGAAGCCGTCGAGGACCGCCCATCCGAGGGCGATGAAATTTCCCGTAAAGACCAGACGCAGGCTGGCGAGGCGCAGGAGTACGGGCCAGGGAAGGGTCCGTGCGGCGTTTAGAACCGGCCAATCACGTAGGCGATCCAGCCATCCCAGGGGCATGGGCGCACGCAGCACGGCGAACCCCAGGGCGATGGCGCCGGCGGCGATCACCAGGACACCGGCCTGAAGTCCCGGGGTGGGCGCGCCCATCAGCGCGGCTCCAACGGCGATGATTCCCATCAGGCTGGCTAGGTCGAAGAGTCCTATCACCATGACAGCGCCGGCGGCTTCGGCCAGGGACATGCCTACCCGCCGACGGAGCAGGACCGTAACGGCTCCGATTCCCAGGGCATAGTTGACGATGCCCAGGGGGTAGCTGGCCGCTTTGATCCGAGCGGCGACCAGGAGGCTGGAAAGTCGATGGGTGTGAGAGACGACATCCACCAGGCAAATGGCTTCGATGAGCAGACTGACAACCAGAAAGACGAGCAGTGCGGGGATAAAAATTTTCCCGGCACTGGGCGTGAGCTGTCCTGCCAGTTCGTTGAAATCGATGTCCTGGAAAATCCAAATCAACAAAAGAGTGCTGACGAGGAAGGGCAGGCCCCAGCGAATTAGCTTCATGGGCAGGTCCGCCCGTGCGGAATGGAAGAGAATAATATCGGCCGGGCTGGGCGTGCAGGGATTCTCCGGGTCATGCGCCCCTCCGAGTGCGGTCGATGGCCTCGGCCATGTCGTCCGCCGCCCGATCCCAGTCGAAATGCTTGGCCCAATCGAGGGCGGCTGCAGACATCTCGGCGGATAGTTCGTCGTCGTCGAGAAATTCCCCGATTCGCTGGGCAAAGCCGTTCACGTCGCCTTCGGGCACCAGGTAGCCGGTCTGCCCGTGGCGGACGGAGTCTCGTAGCCCGTCGGCATCGCTCGCGACGACCGGGGTTCCCACGGCGTTGGATTCCATCACCGTGAGGCCCCAGCCCTCCTTTTCCGAGGGGCACACGCAGACCCGCGCCTCGGCGAGGAGGACATCGCGCTCGCTGTCTGAGACGAAGCCCGCGAAGCGCGTCCGCTCGGAGAGGCCGAGGTCCCGGGCCAGGGACTCGAGGCCGGGCCGGGCGGGTCCTCGACCCACAATCACGATGGGAGCTTCGGGAAAACGATCCGCGAGTTTCGCCATGGCGCGGAGCATAACGTCGATCTTCTTGTAGACCTCCAGCCGCCCGACGTAGATGACGCCTTGCCCCCGAGTTCGCTCCGGATCGACCTGGACCGCGGCGGGGGCAATGCCGGGTTGGCTCACGACGATCCCCTCGCCCGGCAGCCCGCGAGCGATGAGATCCCGGCGAGTGCTTTCGGAAATGGCCACGAAGGGACGGGATCGATACAGGGGCGGGATCAAGCGCTCGGAGGCCCAGACCGTGGCGGCCACGGGCCAGGGGACTTGCTGAAATGCCACTTCGCCAAAGAGGTGGTGGCAGAGGGCGAGGACCGGAGCCCTTGAATAAGCGGGGGAGTAGAAAGGCACCTTGTTCAGGCATTCGACGACGACGTCGAAGTGGTGGGCACGGGTCTGACGAGCGGTCTCCCAGAGAACCCGAGGATAGTAGAAGGGCAGAGCTCCCAGTCGCCGCACGGAAATCCCCTGGACCTCCTCGTCCTGGGCGCAGCCCGGGAAGGAGGAACTGAAGTGGCTGATGGAGTGGCCCCGGGCGGCAAGGCGGCGAAAAATTTCGTAGACATGGGTCTCCGCCCCGCCGGTTTTCGGATGGAGCGGGTCGCGCTCATTCAAAATCAGGACCCGGCAAGAAGGGGCGGGTCCTTTATTCACGGACATTCAACTTTATTCACGGACATTCAACTT
>CAWVXN010000144.1:0-7029 GCA_963933695.1 uncultured Myxococcales bacterium
AGGTGGCCTTGCCATTCTGGAGTTCGATGCCGTGCAGCATGCCGTCGCCGATGAACCAGTGCTCGGTCCAGCCGGTCTGAGGATTCGCTGTGTTGCGGATGTAGCGGCCGCTGAGTTCGGGCGGGATGGCCCCCTTCACTTCGAGTTGGTCGCTGAGCACCGTGACTTCGTCGAATACGGGCGTTCGGCTCTCGATGAGATGCCACGGGGCGTCGGGCCCCTGTCCGCGCGGGTCGAGTGCTGGATGGGTCTTGGCCATGATTTCCCCCTGAGTTGGTCAGCCCGAATCCTAACACCCTAGCTGAACAGTGTTAAGTGCCTAGGCCAATCCAGCTTCGCTTTTCCGGCACCCGGTTCTTGTTCCTTCGGTAGGCTAGGCCGACCCCGCAAGGAACTGGGAGCCGTGTGACCGAAACGCCCAACAACAAAGCGAACCTCTGGATTCTCGGGCGATTTATGGAGGCTCAGCGTCGAGACGCGCCCCTGATGTTCTGGGCCCTAATCGTGGGCACGTTGGCTGGGCTCGTGGGTGGCGGATTTCGTTATTCCGTCGAGGGGCTGGAGGATCTACGGGTACGCTTCGACGCCGGCGACCTGGGCTTCGGCGCCCCCGGCCCGTGGGAAGCCGCAGGTCTGTCGGCGCTCTTGGCCATGGCGGCGGTCTGGCTGGTTCGCCGTTACGCACCCGAGGCCTCGGGGAGTGGTGTGCAGGAGGTCGAAGGAGCACTCGATGGGATTCGACCGGTTCGCTGGTGGCGAGTGCTCCCGGTCAAGTTCGGCGCGGGTGCACTGGCCATGTCATCGGGGCTGTTGTTGGGCCGTGAGGGGCCCACGATCCAGATGGGAGCGGCTCTGGGCCGAATGCTCTCGGACACTTTTCATCTGCGCGCCGAGCATGCGCATGTCCTTCTGGCAGCGGGGGCCGGAGCCGGGTTAACGGCGGCCTTCAACGCGCCTTTGGCCGGGATGTTGTTCGTGATCGAGGAGATGCGTCCGCAATTTCACTACAACGCGATCTCGGTGCAGGCCATTCTGGTCGCGTGTGCGGCGTCGGACGTGGTGGTTCGAGTTCTGCTTGGGGATGGCTTGATTCTCCCCATGCCTCCTCTGCCGGCGCCCGCTGTTCATGCATTGTGGATATTTCCCGTTTTTGGTGCGCTGATTGGTCTGATCGGATTCGCGTTCAATCACTTTCTTGTGGCTATGGTCGATCGTGTCAGCGGCTTTCGGGAGTGGCAACGGCTGCTTTTTGCGGGGGTTGTGGGCGGGGTGGTGGGTTGGCTCGCCCTGACCCTCCCCGAAACCGTGGGCGGAGGCGAGGGCCTGATCGAGGGAGCGCTCACCGGGGCCATCCCAACCACTCTCCTGCTCTTGCTTTTTCTGGGCCGCTTTGCTCTGACCGTGGCCAGCTATGGCACGGGGGCTCCCGGTGGAATCTTCGCGCCTATGCTCGCGCTGGGAACGCTTTTCGGCCTCTGGTTTGGTCAGGTGACCCAGGGCTGGGTGCCGGGCGGGATCGATCATCCACAGATCTTCACCATCGCCGCCATGGGTGCCTTGTTCTCAGCAACGGTTCGGGCTCCGATTACTGGGATCGCGCTCGCCGCAGAACTGACCGGGAGTTTCCCGCAACTCCTACCAATTATTCTGACGTGTATTCCGGCGACTCTGGTTGCCCACGGGCTCGGTGGGCTGCCGATCTATACGGTTCTGCTCGAGCGTATCGTCCGGGATTCGAAACTGGGGGTGACCGGGCGTCTGATTCTTTACAGGGAGCCCGACTCACCCGTGTGCGAGCGGGGCGAAGTCGTCGCTCGACGCCTGGCCGACCGATTCGATCTCGAGTTGGTCCCGATGGATGTCAGCCCGGACAATGCTCTTGTGGAGGCTTTCGGGGCGCGACTCCCGGTCCTCGAGTTTGAAGGCATCGAGTTGGGATCGGGTGAACTCTCGGAGAAGTCTCTCGAAAAGGAACTCAAGCGCGCCGCGGTGCTCATCGAGGAGGGCGGCCGGCAGAAGGCGGGTTGAACCGGGTCCCCTTGGCCCGAGCCGATGAGAGGGTTCCGTCGTTCGCGCTGGTTTGCTCAATTTCGTGGGCGGGGCGAATCGAACCCCGATTCATGCCCGGGCATTGCCGGGCCTCGCGGTCCCATGCTGCCGCCGACGCCACAACGTTGCGCCAGAAGGGAAAGGTTTGGCACTGCTTGGGTCTGGCTCCGTAGACCGTGCAGCCTTTTTGGGGATCGTAGAGCGCGCAGGATCCGTCGCTTCTCTCACGCAGAGAGGTTGCTCCGTCTGCCAAGGTCCGGGTATAGACTTGTATGAACGCGTCGGCATCGAGTTCCACCGCAGTGGCGAGTTCCTCGATCTCCGGTGGGCTGACGAAAACCGTTCCCGGAGACCCGGTGCAGCAGTTGCCGCACCGGGTACAGGAAAAAGAAAGTCCAGCCTGATACCAGGGGTTCTCCACGCCTTGAGGCTCCTAGTTGGGGGGCTCCTAGATTGGGGCTTCTAGATGGGGCCCTACTAAGATGGGGCGCCTAGATGAGAGGCGAGGTCAGGCCCCGGGTGGTGGCCATGATGGCTTCCATCTGGACACCTTCCCGGAGTCGTTCCAGCTCACCTCCATCGAGCCAGACACCGCTGCATTCGGGACAGCGATCGATCACCAGCATGTGGGCGATCTCTTTCGACATATTTGTCCCGTCGCGCGGGCAGGGCCGGCTCTCCTCTTTCGAGGCATTGACGAGAAGGGTCATTTCCTCGACGCAGGTCTCGCAGACCGGCTTGTCATCCTCCTTGTTACGAGTCCGATTTCCACACCGATCACATTTGGGAGCAAAGAGAGCCATAGATAAAGTTCTTTCCTCTGATGTTGAGAGGGACCGGAAGCGGTCCTGTTTTCCCAGCATAGGGGGCATTTCTCGCGGGTGTCATAGGCGGCCGGTGGCCAGACGTGTTTTCAGTCCATACCCAAACTTTTGACTGTGGACTTTTTCCAAAGGCTGCGGAGGGGCCCCGGCGGTTTGAATTCAGGACTCGACCCGGGGGGCATTTCGAACGAGGCCGCCGCCTCCGCAGGTCTTCAGCGCCGGGCATTACCTCGGCCTTCCGAGCCTCAGCCTTCCGAATCGGCGGGAGACGGATTGCGCGTGGGTTGAAAAGCGCGCAGCGCTTCGACTTTGGGGTCGCTGGAAACCGATTTACAGGTGACAGGCTCCTGGAGGAGGCTGGCCACGATGGGGACATCTATGCCCGTCGACGAAAGGGCTTTTTCCGTGGTGCTCTGGAGGCGAAGCATTGCATCGGAGAACTGGGGGGAGACCTTCATGACCGCCCCCAAGGTTCGGCCGATCAGGCCACGCGCAAGATCGGTCACGGTTTGCAGGGGTTCCGGGTGGATGTCGGGGTTTTCCAGGGGCCCCTTGATGCGGACGGCCACCGTGACCGCGGTGGCAATGGTGTCTTTCAGGTGAGGCCTGAGCAGCATGTCCAATGTTTTCTCCGGGATGTTCACGACACCCATTCCGCGAACCTGCTTGGTGGGCGCATCCCAGAGAAGTGCGTCGGTGCTTACGATTCCCTTGTCGATGGCAATCGCTCCGATGAAACATGTCATGGGTACGAAACCTGTATTCCGCCTCCCTTTTAGGGACAGCGCCACCGCATCCGCATACCGGTCGGCCAGGGCGCCTTGGGTGACGTCGACCAATGCGCGTCCGTTGAGGTTTTCGACCCATTCGTCCAGACTCTCTCCCCGGGTGGAGAGATCGAGGGCCGACTCCAGGTGCCCCGTCACAAGCTTCTGTTGGTTGAACCACTGGGCCAGGGTGCCTAGGCGAAGGCCCTTGGCTGCAAGTTGCAGAGAAGCGGTTGGGCCGGGTTGGCGAGCATCCAGGGTAGTCTCCACGGCGAGATGACCATCGGGCCATTGCCCGGCGATATCGGGTCCCTTGAGGACCCCATCGGCCCACCGCACTTGCGCGATCAGAGGCGCGATGGTCCATGCATCGTCGACTCGCACACGAGGCGCGCGGATCTTCAAGTGCCCGCGAGTGGTCGAGAGCCATTGAAGGCGCTCGGGACCCAGAGCGTCCTGCAAGACCTGCGCGGTGTCAGTCTTCGGGTTTTCCGGTGTTGTGCTCCCCCGCTTATCGGGGCCAGGGTTTAGCATCTCGAAATGAAAGCCGGACAGGTCAACGCCCTCGACGACGAGGTCCAGGCTTATCTCAGTCGTGGGGGTCTTGTCCGCAAAATCGCCTCCACCGCGAATCTTGATCGCCCCCATGTTCAGCGCCAAGTCCTCGAGCTTCAGATTTTTGAGGGATCCGTTCAGTTGGCCAGTTCCGGTCAGTGGATCCGAGTCGGGGAGCTTTCCGCCCCAAAGCCTTCCGAGCGCAGATAGGCTTCCGGCCCGGAGACGGAAATCCATCTGCCCGGATTCATTCGTGCCCGTTTCGCCGATCAGTACATTTCCAGAAAGCCCGAGCTCCACGTCGTCATGGGCAGAAAGTTCCAGGGCGATATCGCGGATTTGGGCAGGCACGTGCGTGCTTTGGGAAAAAACCACAGACCCTTTGAAAGAGGAAATCTGGGCGACCGGGCGTTTTCCGAGTCCAGGCATCTTGCCCGGGTCTTCGAGTTGGAACGAGAGTTTTAGTTCGACCCCATCCGGGCGGGGCCAAAGGGTGTCCAGCTTGCCCGAAAGTTCGAGCCAGTCATTTCCGGAGGAGCCGGTTTTTGCTTTGAGCCCCTCGACGGACCAACGCTTTCCGGAGGGCACCAATCGCGCAGAAATTTCTACCGGGTGCAGTTTGAGTAGATAACCCACCAGGGGGCGATGCCGGTGTGCATCGAAGAGCGCCGCCAGTCCTTGGGTTTCCGGGGGCGAGACCCCAACCACGAACTTCGTGAGGGAGTCTAAGTCGGCGGCCTCGATGGAGAGGTCCAGACCCCCGTTGAGCACGCCGCCAGTCAGGTTCAGATCGCCATGGATACGGGCCTCTAAGCCGTCTTGAGGCTTGATTCGGAGCTCGAGGCCTCGGGCGGTTAGGGCCGCGACACTGCCGCGCAAGTCAGTAGTGAGGCGCGCTTCTCCGAGATTGGCCAGGCCAAGCGCCAAGGGTTTCAGGCTGTGGCTGAGATTGGGACTCTTCAGCTCGAGGGAAAGCTCGGTGCCATCGCCCTCCAGCAACCGGTGGATCGCACCCGAGATCGTGGCCTTGAATTGCCCCGACCGACCCAATTCCAGCACCCCGTTTTGAAGCGATAGATCTCCGTCCTTCTCACTGTGCAGGCTGCACTTCAGTTCGATGGGACCTACGATTTCGGCCCAGCTGCCGGCCTCTGGGCCAAGCAGCCTATGGGTGAGCGGACTGGGTTCGGGACTGGATAGCGAAACAGTGAGGTCCACCGGGGTCAGGCTGGGAAGTGGACCGGTGATCCCCTCAACCGCAAGGGTTGCCACGTCGTCTCCGATGACCAGACGCAGGTCGGTCTTCCAACGGGGATCCGAACCCGTGGTTTTTCCGACTTGTGGCGTCACCGTACCGGAAAGGTGCAGGTGGTCTTGATCCAGGTCGCCCTGTATGTCGAAGTGGACGGGTTGGCCTTTTTTTACACGCTCTACTTTGGCTCGAATAGAGGATAGGGTGGCTGAACGATGGCTAATGTCGTCCTTTATATGGAGTTCGAAATTTTGCACCGCGAGATGTTGTGGCGTCAGCTGTAAGGGGAAGGCCCCCGAGGTTTTCGGAGGCGCTTCGGGCGCTGCTGTTGCCGGGGCCCAATTGATCTGGCCTTTCTCGTTCCGGTGGAGCCACACATCCGCGTCGCTCAGTCTCACGGTCCCGAGCACGATTTCCCCCTGCTGCAGGGATTGAAGAAGTTCGATGTCCACCTCGATACGTGTGGCTTGGGCCAGAGGGTTCTTGCCGGGCAGCAAGGGATTCTCGACCCGGATATCCTCCACGCTTACCCCTGGATGGGGAAGTACCTCAAAATTCATTTTTCCCTGGGCCGTAATCGTGTATCCCGAGGCCGTGGAGAGTTCGGCGGCCAGACGGTCCCTCAGGGCGGAGGTGTCCGTCATGGAAAGCCATAGGGCCAGAACAATCGCGCCGACTACGACTAGGCCGACGAGTCCGGCCAGACAAGAGACAATGCGCCGCATCGGGTGGAACTCTCCTCGAGTATTGCGAGTGGTGTTCAACCCGGCTTCCGATCGGCTCACCCAGCAAATGAGAGGGGTTGGTTTCGCTCCCGCGATAACCGTCTCGAAGTCTAGCTCCCGAGTTTACGAGTTGCTTCGCCGTTTAAAACTTCGGCAACGGATGGTATCCCGGGCGCTGGAGGCGTTCCGGCTGGATCACGCTGGGCCGTCTCACTGAAGACTAAAAGAGAATCAGCCCAGCAAGGCCCGCCGCCGGAATAACCAGGGCCACCTCGACGCGAAATCGAATCAAGGCGATCAGGGTAACCGCCAGTATCGCCGCACTCGCCCAATGGGCCTGGGCGGTCTGGCCCACCACCAGGGCAGCCGAGGCGATCAGTCCGAGGACCGCGGCTCGGATCCCTCGCAAGCTGCGTTGGATAATTGGAGAGTGGTTAATTTTCTCCAAGGCTCGTGATGCGGTGACCATCAGGAGCGCCGGGGGGAAGAAGATCCCGAAGGTGGCAACGAAAGCGCCCAGGAGTCCATGGACTTTGTATCCGATAAAGGCTGCGCTGATTAGGATTGGACCCGGCGTGATCTGGCCCAGTGCGATGGCGCTGGCAAACTCGGTCTGGGAGACCCACTGGAGCCCCTCGACAACAATCTCCTGGATCAAAGGGATAAAGACAAAGCCCCCACCAAAAAGAATCAGACTCATCCCCGAGAAAGTGACGAAGAGGTCGGCTACCGGGTGGCGAGAGAGCCCTGGGATTGGGATCAGGAAGAGCAGGAGGAAGCCCAAAAGCAGAGCCACAGCAAGGCCCCACGCCCAACCGCCCCCGGCGAGCTCTGATCGAGATTTTGGAGCAGCCGCG
>CAWVXN010000145.1:0-6996 GCA_963933695.1 uncultured Myxococcales bacterium
GAGCAGCACCCCCGCATTATTGAAAACGAGATGCACGGCGCCGAACTTTTCGAGGCTCGCCGCGGCGAGGGCGTCGACGTTTTTCGCTTGGCGAACGTCGGTGGGCACGGCAAGAACCTCGGTTCCGCGCTTTTCGAGTTCGCTCCGAATTTCGCCGAGCCCCTCCTCGTCGACGTCGGCGAGCACAACCCGCATTCCCTCAGCGGCGCATTGCCGAGCCAGGCCCTTCCCGATGCCACTTGCAGCGCCGGTGATTACCGCGACATTGCCCTGAAATTCCTGCATTTCGTCTCTCCTTTAACGTCGCCGGGGTGGGCGGGGTCTCTCAACTCTGACAAAAACTCCGCTTCCGGAACTGACGACTGAAACCGTAACTGCCCCGATCACAATCGCAGACTCACTCGAAAACCGAAACCGGTCGATTCTCCTCTCTGAGGCCAGGGCTTGGGAGACCGGCGCCTTGCCCCCCATGCCGTGGGGGCCAAAATCCCAGCCGGGTGCCCGAGCGTCCCCCTCTCTCGGGGCTACTATGGCGCCCACGATACTGGAGGATGACCATGACCCAGCAAGCCAACCGCACTGTTTTCCGAACCTGCCCTCTCTGTGAGGCTACCTGCGGGCTCGAGCTTCAAATTGAAGGGGACAAAGTCGTCAAAGTACGCGGCGACTCCAGCGACGTATTCAGCGGCGGATACATCTGCCCCAAGGGAACCGCCATTGCCGGAATCCATGAGGACCCGGATCGTCTAAAGCGACCGCTGATCAAGCGCGACGGGCACCACGTAGAGGTGGAATGGGACGAGGCCTTCGCCGAGATCGAGAAGCGCCTGCTCCCCATCATGAAAGAACGCGGCCGCAATGCCGTCGCCGCCTATTTGGGCAATCCCAACGTTCACAACTTGGCCGGTGCTTTCTACGTCCGGCCCGTGCTCAAGGCCCTGGGAACGCGCAATATCTTTTCGGCAAGCTCCGTCGACCAGATGCCTAAGCACGTTTCTTCGGGCCTGCTTTTCGGCTCACCGGGTGCGATCCCCGTACCCGACCTGGATCGCACGGACTTCCTACTGATGCTGGGTGCGAACCCCATGGAATCCAACGGTAGCCTGTGTACAGCGCCGGATTTCCCTGGAAGGCTGAAAGCCATTCGCGACCGGGGAGGACGTATTGTCGTCTTCGATCCTCGACGCACGCGAACGGCGCGGCTCGCCGACGAACACTTTTTCGTGCGACCGGGCACCGATGCGATGATGTTGGTGGCCATGATCCATGTGCTCTTCGAAGAGAATCTCGTGGATCTGGCGGACGTTGCCGATCACGTAAACGGCCTCGAAGAGGTGCGCGTAGCCGTTCAGCCCTTTTCGCCCGAGCGGGTGACCGAGCGCTGCGGTGTGGACCCGACCATCATCCGGCGACTGGCCCGAGAACTGGCCCATGCCGAGCGCGGGGTCGTCTACGGAAGAATCGGCATTCACACGGTTGGCTTCGGCACCCTGGCCTCTTGGGCCACGGATGTACTGAATATTCTGGCAGGCAAACTCGATCGGCCCGGTGGGGCGATGTTTCCCCTGGCCGCGGGTTCCCGAGCCGGAAAAACTGCGGGGGGCCGGGGCTTCAAAACCGGTCGCTGGCGGAGCCGCGTCCGGGACTTTCCCGAGGTGATGGGCGAATTTCCCGTCGCGACCCTGGCAGACGAAATCGAGGAACCCGGTGAGGGGCAGGTCCGAGCCTTCCTCACAATCGGAGGAAACCCCGCTCTCTCGACGCCGGATTCGGGTCGCCTCGAGACCGCCCTCGAAAATCTTGAATTCATGGTAAGCGTCGACATCTACTGCAACGAAACGAGTCGTCATGCCGACGTCATCTTGCCGCCCCCGTCCCTCTTGGAGCGCGGCCACTACGACACTTCCTTTGCAAACCTCGCGGTCCGCAACGTATCCAACTACTCGGCCCCTGTCTTCGAGGCCCAAGGTCCTTCCGAGGCGGATATCCTGGCGCGCTTGGCCCTGATTTTTGGCGGCCAAGGGGCCGGCGCCGACCCGGCCCAGATCGATGACCTTCTCGTTCGAGGCATGGTTGAAGGCCACGTGGCAAACCCCGATTCCCCACTCCACGGCCGCGACGTTGACGACGTACTGGCCCAGGTGGGCAACCGGCCCGGACCCGAGGCGATTCTCGACGTCTTGCTACGGATGGGACCCTACGGCGACGGCTTTGATGACGCGAAGGAGGGACTCTCCCTTGGCCTCTTGGAAGACAACCCCCACGGCATCGATCTGGGTGCCCTCGAACCGCGAATCCCCGACCTGCTCGCCACGCCCTCGGCCCGGATTGAACTCGCCGCCGAGTCAATCTTCTCAGAATTGGACCGGATGGACGGCCTCCTGGAGGAAAGTCAGCCCGAGGGTCTCCTGCTGATTGGTCGCCGGCATTTGCGGTCGAACAATTCCTGGATGCACAACGTGAAGAGCCTGGTGGCCGGTCGGAATCGGTGCACTTTGCAGATGCACCCCGAAGACGCGGCCCAGCGCAGCATCGAAGCCGGCGCCCTCGCGGAAATTTCCTCCCGGGTGGGCAGCCTCCGCGTCCCCGTCGAGATCAACGACGACCTCATGCCCGGCGTGGTCTCGCTCCCACACGGGTGGGGGCACGGGCAGCCCGGAAGCCGGCTCGCGGTGGCGGCCGCCCACCGGGGCGTCAATACCAACCGACTCACCGACGGCCTGCCCCTGGATCCTCTCTCGGGGAACGCGGTCCTCAACGGGATTCCCGTCGAGGTGGTCGCCCCCGTGGGCAGTTGAGGGGCCGACTGGGCCGACTACACCCACCGCACCGACCACACACCCAGTGCGCCCACTGAACCCATGGCACCGGCGACCCATGGCACCACCTACCCACATGGCACCGCCTACGCCCAGTGCGCCCAGTACGCCCACTGCGCCGAATTCCCAGCCTCCCCACGCTCTTCTCTCCGCTCTCCGCTTCTCTGTTGGAACGCTTTGCACCGAAAATCGGGCTTTTCGCCCTGAGGGCCGGCATCGGAGAGGCGCTCCCTTGACACGGAAACGATTTCCCGCCAATCTCAAGACCGAAACCTGATTCCGGTCTTGAGATGATTGCCCAACAGCCTCCCCTTCAGTGGATTCGCCCGCCCCGTCAGGCGCGCACCCAGCAGAGCCTCGAGCGCTTGCTCGACGCCGCTGAAGTTCTGCTGCGCGACAAATCCTTCGACGACATCCACGTCAGCGAGATCGCCCTGCGCGCGGACACTTCGGTCGCCGCTTTCTACCGACGTTTTCATGACAAGAACGCGCTTCTCTATGCGCTCCATCAACGGTTTTCCGATGCGGCGATCGCCACCGCCGACGACGTGCTTCAAGACGAACGTTGGGCGAGCGCGGGGATTCGGGAAATTCTTGAAAAAATCGTTCCCTTCCTGATCGAAGTTCTGCGGAGCCAGGAATCACTTCAACGTCCTGTCTACCGACTTGCGCTGTCAGACGAAGCCACGCGCGACAGCTCACTCCGCCTTCGCCGCCATGTCCTCGGCCGCCTGTGCGAACTACTGCTTGCGCGCCGCGGCGAAATCAAGCACCCCGATCCCGAACACGCGGTTCCATTTTCCCTCGTTCAAGCCGGCGCCCTAATGACAGAGTTCTACCTGACCGGCATGCGGGACACCGCCCTTCTTCCCTCAAGCGATCGGAAGATCGCCGAGGAAATCGTCCACTCGTGCTGCAGCTATCTGTTCAGCGACGAGTAGATAAAACCACCACCAGGAGAAAAAAATGAAGCGATTCATCCCCCACGACGAACTCGCCCGAGACAGCCGATTCGTTCGGCAGGATCCCGCCCAAGCGACGGTACTGTCCAGCTTGCCCGACGATGTAGATACCGTGGTCAATGTCTTCCAGCAGTTTGCACCCATGATCGAGGCAGGCGTTCAAGGCACTTCCGCCCAGCCCCTCTTCGAAGAATTGGGCCCCGGCTTCATGCTGACCGTTCTCAACGAACCCCTCGATGCCGATGGGCCCGCCGCCCTTCCCCGGCTATTGCTCCGGATGCACGGAATTTTCGTTGGAGAGCTTCAGGCCCTTGAGGGTGCCGCCCGCTCGATTTGGGACTTTCCCGATGCACCTTGGGATTTCAAGATGAACATGGCCCGGCAGTGCTGGGACGAGGCACGACATATCCAAATTTTCGAAAAGCTACTCATCCATCTGGGTGGGCACGTGGGAATGTTTCCCGAGAGTACCTTTCTCTTCGAAGCCGCCTGCAGCGACGATCCCGCCATGCGTGTAGCCGGGGTCAACCGGGGCTTGGAAGGCCTGGCATGCGATGTTTTCCGAGACATGATTCGATTTGCGGAGAAGACCGATGACGCGGTGATGAAGCAGGCCGTCGACTACGTACTCGCCGACGAAATTACCCACGTGCGCTTCGGCAGCGAGTGGGTGAGAGAATTTACGAAGGATGATCCGGAACACCTCAAAAGAACACAGGATTTTCGCCGTGAAGTCGACAAGCGATTCAGCTTCGGTGGAGCCCGCTCCGACCGCGCGGATGCAGCGATTCCCATCGCCCGGGCAGACCGGATAGAAGCCGGGTTCACCGAGGAGGAACTCGACGAACTCGCAGAAATCGCGGGAGATGGGCCCTCCAAAAACACCCTGATGGCCGCCGCCCAAATCCTTCGGGATCGCTACAAGGCAGAATCCGCAGCCCGAACGAATGGAGATGCATCATGAGCGAACGAATGTACCCGGGACTCCAAGCCGACGAGCGAACTGTATTTGCCCCCTATTCTGCATTTGACATACCCGCCGACCTCAGGGAACTCCACGGGCGCTACGACGTCGAGGCGACCGCCCTTCGAGTTCGCAACTTCCGCTACGCCGAAGAATGGATAATGATGATGATGGGAGGCTGGATCGCAACGATTCCGGAGCTCCCGGTCAAAACGGGGCTGGGCAAGGTCATTTGGGAAACCGCCCAGGCAGCGGACGAGTTCGGGAAACGACTCCCCGAACTGCGTTGCGGCCGTAAGGCTTTGGATGCCAGCGAGGCTTCCAACACCGCCTTCTCAGATTTAATTCAAGCCGTAGCGGAACCCGAGAGCCCCCCCCTGACCATCGAGAAATTGACCGGTGTTTTCGACGTGCTGATTCCTCACCTGGTGGAAATCTATGAGCTCCACAACCGAGAAACCGACGCCATCTGCGATGCGCCTACGATCGAGATCCTAGAAGACATCATTCGTCGCAAACGTAAACACATCCAGTGGGGCCAGGACGTACTCGATGCGCTCTGTGAAACAGACGAATTGAAGCAGCGTCGGCGTGACCGGGCCGACCACATCAGAGGCCTGCTCACCGCGAGCGGCGGCGTCACCGGCGTGCTCGAGACCGGCCAAGGGTCGATCAACTAGTCGACGTCCAGGGGGGACGGCGGTCAGCCTACGCCGTCCCCTTCGTCTACCCTCAGACTACGGGTGGGCATATCCTGCTCACGCATGCGCAGCTTTTCCGCTCGGCTCGCAATCAGTTCAGTCCGATCCTCGTCGTAGGAAAAACAGGTGTTTCGCATCCCCGGGATCGATGCCAGCACTGACTTGTGGCGCTCACCCGGATTGTCCTCGGCCTCCCGTACCTCCTTGGGCATCTCGGAAAAATGACGAACAAAGTGGAGTTGGTAAGAGGCCTGAGCGATCTCCACCACGAGTTCAGAAACCCGATGACAGCCCCCTCGCCCGCCAACGCGCTTGCGGGCCAACCCGGTAAACCCCGCTTCAACCCGCATGCCCACCAGTTTCTCGATATTGGGGTGGGTCATGTTGCAAATATTGGTGAAGGGCCCGTTCCGGATTTCCGATCGCGCCGCCACGATCTCCAGGCTCGGGTGAACGATTTCCACCTCCGCGTGGACATCGTGGATCTCGTCCTGAAGGAAAGCGGAGATGAGAAAACGATCTCCCCCCAACGGATAAATGTCCACCTGCTTGGTCCGGTGATAGAGGGATTTGACTTCGCGCTCGATTGTAGGCATCCCTAGATTAAGGCGGAGCCGCAGCTCCACGTCAAGATACTTTCAAAGAGAGTTCGGCTCTTCAAAGAGAGTTCTGTTCTCCAAAGAGGCTCCTGCTCTTCAAAGAGGCTCCTGCTCTTCAAAGAGAGTTAAATCCGAATCGATAGGACTCGACCGTTCCGTTCAACCGCAAAAACCCGAACGGGAACCGTCGCGGGCATCGCGAGTGCTTCCCCGCTTCGAACGTCGAAGAGCGCACCATGGAAGTCGCATTCGAGTTCGCAGCCGCGCAGAGTCCCTTCGTCCAGGGGAACCGCAGCGTGGCTGCACTCGTTCTCGAGGGCGTAGAATTCCCCATCCACGTTACAGATCAGAACAGAGAGACCGGCGTGCTGCACCGCCTTCATCTTACCCGGAGCAAGCTCTCCGATATCCACGCTCAGAATCTCATTCGCCATTCTGTCCCGCCCCTCCTTGGGCACAAGCATCAATATCGTCTTCGAGCATCCAGGGAAAACAATGAATTAGAATTATCCGGTTGCCCATGGGGAGAAGATAGTTCGAATGCGAAGCATTTTTATGTCGTTCTATGTCGCGAGTCCGCCTGGTCGAGAGCCCGCCTGGAATTCTTTGTTTTGCCCAAACCCCCCAGAACCTTTGCGCCCGGGGAAGTACACAACCACATCGAGATCGCATGGCGGATCAGGTGAGCCCACCGTGACCTGCCTAAGAGCGCGTTAAAGAGCCTTCGATCACCCAGCCGTTCGACCATGGGTCCGACGACCGAGATCGATGCCTCCCCCGCGACCTCACCGGACAGGCGGTCCCTGACCTGGCCGATGACCCCCGAAATGCAGAAGCGACCCCGATTCTGCATCAAAGTCCTTGCGGGGTATCCGGGCGATCTCATACGCTCCCGGAACCCGCAAAAGGAGACCCCATGAGCCGAGCAAAAACAGTCCTTCTCTACGTGAT
>CAWVXN010000146.1:0-6899 GCA_963933695.1 uncultured Myxococcales bacterium
GCGCAAGCCCGGACGAGGCCGTTGCCTCGGCTTGACCCCTCTGGCTTGACCCGCTCTGGCTTGACCCGCTCTGGCTTGACCCGCCTGGCTTGACTCCCTGGAGTGGTCCGGCACGGCACGGGGATTCTGTCTCTAACGCGAGCGGTGCACGATGGGCAGGCGCCGCCCGGTTCCGAACGCCTTGGATGAGGTGCGGAGCACCAAGGGGTTCTGGCGTCGTTTGTACTCGTTGCGGTCCAGGCGCCAAGCGACCGCCTGGGCATCTTCTAGTCGACAACCTTCAGGCGGCTCGAGGCTTTCGGCGTTTCGCCCGCCCTCGATGATTTGTTCGAGCAACGCATCCAGGGTCTCGTATTCGGGAAGGTCATCGCTGTCGAGTTGGTCCGGGGCGAGTTCGGCAGAGGGCGGTTTGTCCAGGGTTCGAACCGGAATCCGCTCCCCTCGGCGGTTGGCATGGCGAGCCAGGGCATACACATCGCGTTTGTAGACATCGCCGAGAACCGCCAGGCCGCCCACCGTATCCCCGTAGAGGGTGCAATAGCCCACCGACAGTTCGCTCTTGTTGCCGGTGGCCAGGACGAGCCGGTTCTCGTAGTTGGAAATGGCCATCAAGGTCGCCCCGCGAATCCGCGATTGGATGTTCTGCTGGGTCAGGCCGTAGTTTTCCTGCTCACCAAAGAGCGAAGCGAAGACCCCGCGAAACGCGTCGTAGAGCGGGTCGATCTCGACGGTTCGGAACTCGATGCCCAGGCGCTCGGCCAAGTCCGCTGCGTCGGCCAGGCTGTGATCCGAGGAGAATGGGCCCGGCATTGCGACGCCGGTCACCCGCTCGGCCCCCAGGGCTTCCACGGCGAGATACGCGGTGACCGCTGAATCGATTCCTCCCGAGAGGCCGACAACGGCGCCGGGGGGGAGGCTCTGCTTGGAAAAGTAGTCGCGGATACCCAGGGTGAGCCCCGCTTCAAGTTGCGCAACGCGATCCCCTTCCTCGACCTCATGAGGAAGGGTCCCCGGGGTGTCTCCCGGGATATCGACGATGGCCATGGCGCTCTCGAAGAGCGGAAGGGATGCGATGATGCGGCCATGGGCATTGGTGGCAAAGGATCCGCCGTCGAAGATGAGTTCGTCGTTGCCGCCGACCTGATTGACGAAGACCAGGGGCACCTCGAGATCGGACGCCAGGCCCGCATACATCCGCCGACGCTCCAGGGGCTTGCCCGCGTGCCAGGGGGATGCCGATGGATTGAGGATCACAGACGGATTGCCCGCGCAGATCTCTGTCAGGGGGTCGACGCTGTAATTGAGCTCCCGGGCCCAGGCGTCTTCGCAGACCGCCAAGCCAATTCGGGAGCCCAGTTGCGCCACATCCAGAGGATCGTGTTGGTCCCCGGGAACAAAATGTCGCTTCTCGTCAAAGACGTCGTAGGTGGGAAGCAACGACTTGGCACGGTGGCCGACCCGCTTGCCCCCGGCCAGGACCACCGCGGCGTTCTGTAGGGCCGTGGGCCGGTTCTGGGTTTCGCCGAGTACGGCTCCCAGAACGATCACTATATCCCTGGAAGCGGCTTCGAGGGCCTTCAATTCCTTCAGCTGGTCTCGCACGAAGCCGTCGCGCTCGAGCAAATCCATGGGGGGATAGCCGGTGAGCACCAGTTCGGGGAGCACCACGATGTCGGCCCCTGCCGCCCGGGCCTTGTCGGCCGCCTGTTCGACGAGGGCGCGGTTTCCCCCAAGGTCGCCGACGGTTGGATTGACTTGCGCAATAGCTAGTTTCATCGTGGTGGGAGGATACCGTTCCCACTATTTCCTGCCGCCACCGGACTGGCCTTTTGCGGGTAGAGGGCTGGAGCTGAGACCGGTAGTGTTCCGCATCATGGAAGTTGAGCACGAGCGAGAAATAATCGGCCCGGCATCGAGTTATTACGTTTCCCAGCGCCTGCGTCTGCACTATGTCGACTGGGGGAACGAATCGGCTCCTCCGCTGTTGCTGATCCACGGGAACAAGGACCATGCCCGAAGCTGGGACTGGGTTGCTCGTTCCCTGCGTGACGAGTACCACGTGATCGCCCCGGACCTTCGGGGCCACGGCGACAGCGCCTGGGCGATCGGTGGTCACTATATGCTTAACGAGTTTGTGCTCGATATAGCCCAGTTGATCGAGACTCTCGGTCTACATCCGGTGACAATTGTTTCGCACTCCTTGGGGGGTGCGGTCGCGCTTCAATACGCGGCCGTCTACCCCGAGCGAGTGCATAAACTCGTGGCGATCGAAGGCCTGGGTCCGCCCCCGGAAATGTTGAAGAAGCATTTAGGTTCGCCGCCCTGGAAGCTCATCAAAAACTGGATCGAACAAGTTCGAGGCCTGTCCGGGCGTCAACCGCGTCGCTACCCGGATATCGATGCAGCGGCTCGGCGTATGCAGGAAGAAAATTCGTTTCTCTCTCCCGAGCAGGCGCGCCATCTCACGGTTCACGGTATGGCGCGAAACGAGGACGGCACCTTCTCCTGGAAATTTGACAACTACACCCGGGCCTTCTTCCCCCAGAGCTTCGATCCCTCACAGCGCAAGGGCATGTGGGAGCGGATCTCCTGTCCCACCTTGCTGATCCGGGGAAGCGAGAGTTGGGCGTCGGATCCCGAACAAGACGGCCGCGCCGATGCGTTTCAGCAGGCCGAGTTGGTGAATATCGAAGGCGCTGGCCACTGGGTGCATCACGATCGCTTGTCCGAGTTCCTCGGCGTGGTGCGCCGCTTCCTGGCGGGGAAAACGGATTGAACTCGGTCCGGTCCCAGACCCTGACTAGAGTGCGGGCTCATGGAAAAGCTCAGGGGAAGTAGATGTAGACGGCTTTGCCTTTGCAAGCCGGGCGCCGGGCGCCTTGGAGTTCCCAGCGAAGGTCGAAGCTGACCCGGGCGGCTCCTCCGGGCACTCTGCGCACGTCGAGGACTTTGCCCGAAAGGCGTAGCTTGGACCCGGTGACGACGGGCTCGCGGAGCCGCAGCCCGTCTATGCCGTAGTTGATCACCTGGCGGCATTTTTCGACTTTGAAAAGTTTGCTGAGCAGGCCTGGGGCCAGGGCCAGGGTGAGATACCCATGGGCGACGGTCTGGCCGAAGGGCGACTCGCGTCGGGCGCGTTCAGGGTCGGTATGGATCCATTGATCGTCTCCGGTTGCCTCGGCAAAGGCGTCGATTCGGGCCTGGTCAACGGTGAGCCAACCTCCGGGGCCAAATTCCGCATCGACCAGGTCGGCTAGGGATTCGATGTCTGGTGCGACGATTCGAGCAGGCATGTCGGGGAAAAGTCTCCGTGGCGACCGATACGTTCGGGCAGCATAGAGAGTCCCCCCGAGTGACGCCCGGGGCCCGCTATGCCTATACTGCCCGGGTGCGTGTCCGGTATCCCCATTCCGGCTCATGTCAGGCTGGCCAAAGGGTGCGGGCTCTTCACCGTGCGCTGAAAGGTCTAGACCATGGAGGTTCTACCGTGAAGCTTCGTCCGATCACGACCACTCTTGCGTTAGTTCTTGTCGCTGGTGTTCTGGGCGCCACCGTGGGTGCCGATTTTTTCTGGCGCGCGGCGATCGGTCTCGACCCCACGGCGTTTCCCGCCGGCGAGAGTCTGCAAAAGTTCGGCGAGATGCTCTTTCCCGGGCTGGATGTTGCCCTAGCGGGTTTGCTGCTGGGACTGGGAACGGTTCTTATCGTGCCCGTGGTGGCCTTCTTTGTCCTCCGTGCTCAACGCCGGACCCGACTCGAACAGGCGGATCCCGGGCGCAGGAATTTCCTAAGCGGGAGTCTGGTCGGGGGCGGCGCGGCGATCGCGACGTTGGTCGCCGGGGGGGGCGCGATGGTCGGCCGCAGCTTCTACGGTCTGGGCCACAAAGAAGGCCGTGGCTGGAAGGGCCCCTTGACCGAGATTTTCGGGGGGAAGGTTCAGAAGACTCATCCCGAGTGGAAGGATGAGTGGCGGGGAAGTCGGATCCAGTCCTACGGACGTTTGGGCCGCACCGAATGGCCGGTTTCCGATACGGTCCTGGGGACGGGGCCGATTCGCGGAGAACTGGGTACGAAGATCGTTCGTCTGGCTCTGGATCGGGGTGTCAACTACATCGATACCGCGCCGGATTACTCCGCTGAGGGAAGCGAAACGGCAGTGGGCCAGGCGATTCGCGGGGTTCCGCGCGAATCGTTTTTTCTGGCGACGAAATGGTGCACGCCGATTGGTCATCTGCCCGCTGGCACCTCGGTGGAGAGCTACAAGAGAGCGGTTGAGGAAAGCCTTGCGCGCCTGGGAACCGACTATGTCGATCTGGTCCACGTGCATTCCTGCGACCAAGTCGACCGCCTGCTCGATCCCAACGTGCACGAGGCCTTCGCGGAACTGAAGTCCGAAGGCAAAGTACGTTTTCTCGGTTTCTCATCGCACACCCCCAATTTGCTCGAAGTGGCCAATGCGGCGATCGATTCGGGAAAATTCGACGTCATGATGCTCGCCTACCACCATGGGATCTGGCCCGGACTTTCCGAAGTGATCGAGCGGGCCCAACGCGAACAGGATATGGGCATTGTGGCCATGAAGACTCTCAAGGGTGCCAAGCACCACGGACTCGAGGGTTTTGGCGACGAAGAGGATTCCTACGCTCAGGCGGCACTCAAATGGGTGCACGGCAACCCCAATGTCTCGTGCGCAGTGATCTCCTTCTTCGATCTCCAGCACGTGGACGAGTACCTCTACGCATCGGGTAAAAGGCCCGATACCGCTGATTTGGCGGTTCTCGATAAGTACGACAGCCTGACGGCGGAAACCTATTGTGCTCCGCACTGCGGGGCGTGCTTGTCGAGTTGTCCGGAGCAAGTGGCCATCAATGATGTGCTCAGGCATCGAATGTATTTCGAGGACTATCGCTCCGAGCGCCAGGCCATCGATCTCTACGCCGGTCTCGAGCGCAACGCTTCGGTGTGCACCGGATGCAGCGCCCCGTGTACGGGATCGTGCCCCTATGGGATTCAAATCCAGGAGAGGATGATCGGCGCCCACGAACTGCTGAGCGTTCGACCCACGGCCTCTTAGTGGCTGTCAGTTAGTCGGTCAACTAATCGGCCAATGCGCTGGCCCGGGATGCGAACTCGAAGTCCAGGTCGGTGATTCCGCCCGCATCATGGGTGGTGAGGTGGATTTCTACGCGGTTGTAGACGTTGCTCCACTCGGGATGATGGTCGAGGGATTCGGCAATCAGTGCCGCTCGGGCCATGAAGCCAAAGGCTGCACTGAAATCCGGGAACTCAAAGTTCCGTTTAAGCTTTCCTGCCACGAGGGCCCAGCCTGGCGAATGTTTCAGCCGCTCGGCGATTTCCTCGTCGCTGAGCTTGACTGGTCTTTGACTGGACATGCTTGCCCCTCAGTCTTCCTTGCTACGGATTGCGCGAGTAAAGGCATCAAAGAGCGCGCTTCGCACCTGTTCGCGATCCGCGGTCCCGTAGACTTGGCGGAACGCTTTGATCGGGATGATTCCCTTGGCCATGGAACGATGGCCGCCGCCGACGCCAAGACCTTCGACCACCGCGCGGACGACTTCTCCCGCTGCCTGGACGTAGCCCACATTGCGGACTGAAAAAACCAGATCGCTACCGACCTGACCCACGGCCACGGCCCACTCGGCTCCTTCGGCCTGGAGGGCCATGTCCGCCACTTGGGGAATGACATCCTCTCGGACTCGGCCGAGGACCAGCATGTGGATCCCGTCGCGCAGGTCGGCCTTGGCGAGGGCACGTCCGAGTGCTTTCAGTCCGTCGAGGGGCAACGCCGGCCGCTCGATACGACGCAGGAGCGCAGGGCTGTGCGAGGCATGAAGATACGCAAAGGACAGCATGTCCTTGCGGCTGGTTTCGCGGCCGAGGTATTGGGTGTCGCTTTTGATTCCGTAGAGGAGAGCCGTGGCCAGGCGCGGTCCCACCTCGATTTTACTCGCCCGGAGGTACTCGGTGAAGATCGTCGCAGTGGCGCCGTAGTTCGGACGGATGTCGCGAATCAGGGAGTCATAACCCGTGCGCTCGGGATGATGGTCGATCACGGCATCGATTTGAAGGAGCCGCTTGGGGGGATTTTCGCCAAAGACGTTGGGTTGTACGTCGACCAGAACGAGTCCGTCCATTTCGTCGAGTTCATCGGGTGTGATCACGCGTATCTCGATTCCCAGCGCCTCGACCAAGGCCCGATTCTCGGGGCGAGTGACTTCGCCGAAAGAAATCAGTGGAGCGGTGGTTCGCTTGCGGCCCAGAATCGCTCGGAGCGCGTAGCCGCACGCGATTCCGTCGGGGTCGGGGTCGGGCTGCAAAAGGATTCCAACGCGTTCCCGGCTATCGAGAAGAGAACGCAATTGGACAACGCGCTGGAGATTAGAGAGATGGTCGAACTCGTCGTCAATGTCGTCTCGGATCAGGGTCTTGAGCCCGGTTCGCCTTACGCATCCGTGATGGGGCAGGTCTTCGTCGGTGAGCAGGTCGGTGAGCACCAGGATCGGAACGTCGGGATCAACCTTGGCGATCTTGCGGACCGCGGTGCGGACCCAAGGCCCATCGTCGCTGGCCAGGGCGTACTCGTCCGTGTCGAGGGGATCGAGTTTCTGAAAGGCCTCCTCGGAGAGTCCGCCTTGGAGGGCCCGAAAGCCCGGGGGCCGGGCGCGTGATTCGTTATCACGAGGGACCCACAGGAGTTCCTCGTCGGCTCCCGCTCCGATTCGGTTCCAGAGGCGGGCGGTCTCGGCTCCATCGCAAACGATGATGCGGCGTCCCACGCGTCCCCCGTTCGTCATTAACCCAGGATCCCCGGGCGGTTCTAGAACTTCTAGAACTGATGGAGGATGCCCCCGCCGATCCCGGGATCCGTCCAAGGCAGC
>CAWVXN010000147.1:0-6899 GCA_963933695.1 uncultured Myxococcales bacterium
CTCCGCCTCGGGCCGAACCCCCGCCACTGCAAAAAAGAGTCCCGCTTCCTGGAGCGCCCAATAGCCGCCCTCCGCATAGAGCGCCTGCTCCTCTTCGTAGACAAGGCGCCGATAGAGACGACTCGAACGCCCGGCGGAAAGGATCTGGCTCGCCACGTCGAGAGCGTCGCCATCGGGGTCGTCGGCTTTCGGGGCGTGCCAGGCGCCATAGAGGAGTGGAATTCGCGCCGGGTAGTGGATCGTCGAACGCCGCTCACCGCGCTGGGCCACCACCTTGCCGGGGTTTCGGGGAATCGTCTCGGCCCGGCGCACATCGCCGAACTCCTTCTCTACAAGTGCCAGGGTCTCCGCCGTATCCAGGTCACCCACGATGACGAGTACGATGTTGTTCGCCGAGTAATAGGTCTCGAAGAAGGCACGACACGCCTCGACGGTCACCGCCTCGATGTCCGCGCGCCAACCGATCACCGGCCAGTGGTAGGGATGCGCCTGCCAGGACAGCGCGGCCAGGGCCTCGAAAGCCAATCCCCCGGGCCGATCCTCGGTGCGCATGCGGCGCTCTTCGAGCACCACCTCGCGCTCGCTCTCCAGGGTCTCCTCGCTGATATCCAGGTTCTTGACGCGCTCGGCTTCCAGAGCCAGCACCAGGGGCAGGGATTCTGCCGTCACGTCCTCGTGGTAAACCGTGACGTCCCGGGTGGTATACGCGTTGATCCGCCCTCCCCGTGCGCCCACCAGCCGCGCGTGTTCCTCGGGCTCAAGATGCTTGGAGCCCTTGAACATCATGTGCTCAAAGAGATGGGCGATTCCCGTGTAGAAGGTTTCATCCTTGGAGCCCACGCGAACCCACATCTGGAAAGAAACCACCGGGGTGCTGTGATCTTCCAGGGTCAACACCGTCAGACCGTTGGGAAGAACCGTTTCTTGCAAATTGGCGGCGGGATCGTCCACTGCGCGGGCCACTCCGGCACCCAGTATCTGGAGGCTCGGCCAAAGCAGCACAGCACATACGAGAAAACGGATTCCGAGCAGCCCACGGCGCATCGAATCGTGAAAGCAGGACATAGCGTTAAGGCAGGACATAGCGGGGTACCGTATCGACTGTGCGGGCGGGTGTCGAGGTGGAACGGTACGCTCGTCGCACTTCAAGGATCTGAAGCCCGGCCCCCTAGGCGGCCGGCAAGGGCGTCGGTGGGCAGGAAAGTCCCTCCAGAATGTAGTGGCAAGCGCCCCGAAACCGTGTGAAAGCCGGAGGGAGAGGATCATGGAAGCCAGCCAGGAAGACGAAGATCTGCGCCAGCTCCTGGACCAGACCCGAACCATTGCGGTGGTGGGCATCAAGCAAGGAGAACGCGACGACGCGTACCGGGTTCCCCTTTACATGCAGGGCCACGGGTACTGCATCGTTCCCATCAACCCCAAGCTCACCGAAGTCTTGGGCGAATGCGTCTATGCGAGCCTCTCCGACCTTCCGGAAACGTCCCCGTCCATCGATATCGTTAACCTCTTCCGGGCCTCGAACCAGATCCCAGGACACGTGGACGAGATCCTTGGGATCCAGCCACGGCCCCGAGCCGTCTGGATGCAGCTGGGCATCGAGCACGGGCCCTCGGCCAAGCGCCTTCGGAGCGCAGGAATCCAGGTCATCCAAGATCGCTGCATCATGGTCGACCACCGGCGATTGACGAGGCCCAGCCCCTAGAACGCGGCAGAGGAATTCGCCGGAGCTACCCTGCAGCCATGGCGAAACGTGAGCCGTCTAAAACGGTCTTCTCTTCGGAACACGGACGCATGTGCGCCCACTGCGGCCTGCCCGCAGCACGCTGCGCATGCCGCGCCAATCCCCGCGGAGCAGCGGGCCGAGATGCGCCCTCGGCCATTGCCAATTCTCAAGGCGACGGCATCGTTCGAGTCAGTCGCAGCAGCCGGGGTCGCGGCGGAAAAACCGTGACCCTGGTCGAGGGCATCCAATTGCCCCCGGACGCCTTGCGCGAACTTGCACGAGACTTGAAGCGTCACTGCGGAACCGGCGGCGCGCTCAAGGGTGACACGGTTGAAATCCAGGGCGATCAACGCGACACCGTGGTGGAAGCCCTTGAAAAACTCGGCCTTCGGGTGAAGCGCAAGGGCGGCTGAGTCGGGGCCGATTCCCCAAGAACCGACCCCTCGGGCACCCCTCTCCCCCGCCCCTCTCCACTATCGAAAGAGCCTATTCTCGGCTAATGTCTGCTGGGTCTCTCCTCTCCAGAACTTCTCGAGGGAAACGCTGGTCTCGCAAGCTTTCGATGTGGCCGGCGCTCAACTCGGGAACCGCCACTGGGCGCAGTCCTCCAGTCGAACGGTTCGATCTCCGAAGGACCGATACTGGATTGCCCAAGGGCACGTCCGCGAGGCGAGGGACCTGCTCAGTCCGGTGAGAGTCCGGAGAGAGTCCGGAGAGAGTCCGGAGAGAGTCCGGTGAGAGTCCGGAGAGAGAGTCCGGTGCATCGGGAACCGCGAGAATCCCAGAGATTCGACGGGACTCAGCGCGAACGAAATAGTCCACATCAGCTCATAAGAATCCCGGGAGGAACCGCTTCATGACCGAGACAGCAGAACTTCGGATCGGTGACCAAACCGTCCAACTTCCAGTAATCACCGGGAGCGAGGGCGAACGTGCCATTGATATCAGCCGCCTGAGGGCAGAAACCGGCTGCATCACCCTCGATCCGGGCTACGCGAATACGGGTTCCTGTCAGAGCGCCATCACGTTCATCGACGGCGAAAAAGGGATTCTGCGCTACCGCGGCATCCCCATCGAAGAACTCGCGGAAAAATCGAATTTTCTCGAAGTCTCCTACCTATTGATGTACGGCAAACTGCCCGATGCCGATCAACTCGATTACTTCACCGGTTCCATCACCCACCACACCATGCTTCACGAGGATTTCCGGAAATTCTACGCCTCGCTGCCCAAGGATGCGCACCCCATGGCGGCCTGCTCGGCAGCGGTGGGCGCCCTCGCAACGTTCTATCCCGATTCTCTTGACCCCCGGGACGATCACGAGGTCGAGGTTTCGGTGCATCGCCTCATCGCGAAATTTCCCACCCTCGCCGCCTATGCGTACAAGCACTCGGTGGGCCAACCCTTCATGTACCCCAACAACAGCTTCGACTACGTGGGCAATTTCATGTGGATGATGTTCGGCAATCCCTGCGAGGATTACGAAGTCGACGAAGTGGTCCGCAAGGCCCTCGACTTGCTCTTCATCCTCCACGCCGACCACGAGCAGAATTGCTCGACATCGACCACCCGCCTGGTGGGCTCGTCCATGGTCAATCTCTTCGGGACTATCTCCGCAGGAATCAATTCGCTGTGGGGTCCGCTGCACGGCGGAGCCAACCAGGAAGTGATTGAGATGCTCGCAGCCATTCGGGACGAGGGCATGACGGGCCGGCAATTCGTGGAGCGGGCCAAGAGCAATGACGACACCTCACGGCTGATGGGCTTCGGTCACCGGGTCTACAAGAACTTCGATCCCCGAGCGCGCATCATCAAGAAGGCCTGCTTCGACGTTCTCAACAAACTTGGCGTACACAGCCGGCTCCTCGAAATCGCGGTGGAACTCGAGGAGATCGCGCTCAAAGACGATTACTTCGTGGAGCGGCGCCTCTACCCCAACGTCGATTTCTACTCGGGCGTCATCTACAACGCCATCGGCACACCCTCCAACATGTTCACCGCCCTCTTCGCCCTGGGCCGGTTGCCGGGATGGATCGCTCAGTGGATGGAATTGCACAACGATCCCGAGTTCAGGATCGGCCGGCCGCGCCAGATTTACACGGGGCCGACCCAAAATGCCTGGATCCCAGTCGCCGACCGCTAGCATCCCAGGGGCCGGGCACATCTGGGTTTCCGGCGCCCTGCGGACGCGGGCGGAAGTCCCAAAGTCGGACGAACTTCTGGCGGCGCCGGGTTGCTACACCACCGCCCGGGTGAAAAACGGCCGTGCGCTCTTTCATCGCGCCCACTGCCAGCGGCTTCTCGCCGACGCCCAAGCCCTGGGCCTGCCCGCGCCGAAGCCCGAGCATCTCACCGAGGCCTTTGAGGTTCTCGGCCAGGCCGAATTCGGCCAAGGTTCGGGGATCGTTCGGATCAAAGTCTGCTCGGATACGTCGGGCGGGCTTGTTCTTGTGGGCGAACCCCGCCCCCTTGCTCCCGAACCCCTCAGTTGGCGGGCGGGGATCGCGCCTTTCGCACACCCGGGCCCGGGGGAGCACCCCGGGGCCAAGCTCACCAATCACCCGGAGATCGAACGTGCCCGGGACCTGAGAACCCAAACCGGCCTCGATGAGATCCTGCTCTTTGATGCCCGCGGAAACCTGGTTGAGGGGGTTCGCTCCAGCCTTGTGGTGGTCGACGCCGACGGCACGCGGCGCAGTCCGGGGGCCGAACTGGGCGGCGTGGCGAGCATCGCCCTGGCGGTGGCTCGGGAGCGCAGCCCCATCCCCATCGAACCCACGCTCCGCATTTCCCGCGAGCACGTCGCCCGCGCCCGGGAACTGATTGCCCTCAACGCCGTGCGCGGCGCCCGAGCCATCACCCGGCTCGAAGGCCAGGCCATTGCCAGCGGCGAACCCGGTCCGGTCTGCCGAGAACTGGAGCGGCTCCTGCTGGCCGACTAGCCCGTCCCGCTCCCGGGCCAACCCGGGAGGCACAAAGGGCCTAGTCCCCACCCCCACGCTCGGCGAGATAACGCTGGATCAACGCTCGGGTGGACCCGTCGTGGCTGGGGGCGTCGTGGCTGGAGCCGTCGTGATTGGAGCCGGCCTCGATCTCTGAAAAAATTTGGCGCGCATTCTTTTTGCCGAGTTCCACGCCCCACTGGTCAAAGGGATTCACCCCCCAGAGCGTGGCCTGCACAAAGACCTTGTGCTCGTAGAGAGCCACCAACTGACCCAATACGCCGGGGGTTAGGAGCGGCGCCAATAGGGTATTGCTCGGCCGATTGCCCGGGCACGCCCGGTGGGGCTCACCGGCGTGGCCGAAGGCCAGGGCTTCGCTCTGAGCAAAGCAGTGGGCCATCAGGCGGTCATGATGGTCGGCCACCGGATTGTGACTGCGGGCGAACCCGATGAAATCCACGGGCACCCGCCGGGTGCCCTGATGGAGCAACTGGAAAAAGGCGTGCTGACCACGGGTTCCCGATTGCCCCCAGACAATGGGCGCGGTGTGGTGCTCTAGGTTGCCGCCCCCGGCCCCTACCCCCTTGCCGTTGCTTTCCATTTCCAGTTGCTGGAGATAGGCGGGGAACTCGGCCAAGTCTTGGCTGTAGGGTGCGATGCAGTGGGTCTCCGCCGCGAGAAAGCCGGTGTACCAGACGCCCAGCAGCCCAAGCAGGACCGGCATGTTCGCCTCCAGAGGAGCGCGACAAAAGTGGCTGTCCATCCCATGCATGCCCGCCAGCATGGCCCGAAAGGCTTCCGGCCCCACTGCCAGCATGAGGGAGAGCCCCACCGATGAAGCCAGGGAATAACGGCCCCCCACCCAGTCCCAGAACTCGAAGCACAACGTCGGGTCGATGCCGAATTGTGCGGCCGCCTCGACGTTGGCGGTCGCCGCGACAAAGTGCCGCGCCACCGCGGCCTCCTCCCCGAGCGCCCCCACGAGCCAGTCACGGGCGACCCGTGCGTTGGCCAGGGTTTCCTCGGTGTTGAAAGTCTTGGAGCACACCACGAACAGGGTCTCGGCGGGATCGAGGTGCCCCACTCGGGCCGCAAAATCGGCACCGTCGAGGTTCGAAAGAAAGTCCACGTGCAGATCGGCGCTCGCGTAGGGACGCAGCGCCCGAAGCGCCATACGGGACCCGAGGTCCGAGCCCCCGATCCCAATGTTCACGACGTGGCGGATCCGCTTGCCGGTCTGCCCCTTCCATTCCCCCGAGCGCACTCCCTCGGAAAAATCGGCCATGCGGGCCAGGACGGCCTGCACCTGGGGCCCCACATCGTTTCCTTCGATCACGCTCACACTGCCCCGAGGTGCGCGCAGGGCCATGTGGAATGCGGCGCGGTCTTCGCTGGAATTGACCCGAGCCCCGGCGAAGAGTTTCTCGATCTGCCCGGGCAAGCCCCTCGCCCGAGCGAGTTCCATGAGCAGTGCCAGGGTCTCGTCGGTCACGAGATTCTTCGAATAATCGAGAAGCAACTCCTGGTGCTCGACGCACAAACGCTGGGCGCGTTGGGAATCCTCGGCAAAGAGCCGCCCAAGGTTTGGCTCCGGGTTGGCGGACCGGTGCCCCGCCAGGGCAAGCCATTCGGGGAGACGCGTCAGGTGACCGGTGGGGAGGCTCAGATCCACTCCTTGCCTCCCCGCTAGGGACCGACTTCGACGGAGACGGTCACCGACGCGCGAACGTGAATGCCGCCGGGGCTCAGATCCGTGGGGACCGCTGCGGACAGACCCACTGACTTGGCCAGCATCTGTACCTCGCGCACAACCGGCGCCGGGGCGGCCCCGGAATCGTCCACCGAAAGAACGCGAATCACCTCCATGTCCAAAGCCTTGGCCATCACCCCCGCGCGCTCCACGCCACTGCGGGTGGCCTCGGCCAAGGCCTGGCGCTGGGCCATCCCCGCATCGGCCAGTCCGTAGCTGACCTGCTGGATCTCACTGGCCCCGGCCCGGGAAGCCGCGTCGATCACCCGCCCGGCTGCGGAGACGTCCTGCAAGGTCACGCGCAATCGGTTGCGCACCATGAAGCCATCGAGTTGCTGGCCCTGCCCTTGGATATACCGGTAACTGGGCGCCAGGGAATACCCAGCGCTGGCGATCTGCGCTTCGGAGCCCAGAGCCTCGCGCAGAGCCCCGAGCACGCGCTGGCTCTCCTCGGCGTTGGCCGCCACCGCGGCCGAGGCCTCGA
>CAWVXN010000148.1:0-6855 GCA_963933695.1 uncultured Myxococcales bacterium
GAGTCTTGCTGGGGTCGAGTTTGTCGGAGCGGAGATCGGAGTGGGAGAGTGGCGGTGAGGTGGAGAGTTCAGCGGGGTGCGGGGTTGGGAGAGCGAGGTGGAGGGTAGGGTGGGGAGCGAGTGTGGAGGGTAGGGCGGAGAGGAAGGTGGAGGTTAGAGTGGATACTCGGGGGGCGCTGAGATCACGAAAATGGGCCAGCACGCCTGGCCGACCAACGGTATTCGATTCCTGGAGACAGTCCCAGCCTTCACCGCACTCGAAGCCCAGCTGTCACTCCACTCGTCATTCCACCCACTGCCCCACCCGCTACCCCACCCGCTACCCCACCCGCTGCCCCCCACCCGCTACCCCAATCGGGCCCGGCGAGGCCCTGGGTTCGATCTGTGGGGTCGGGAAGAGATTCGGACCCGTGGCTGATATGATACGGAGCCCGAAACCCGGTGGGCATCAGCCCGTACCCGGCGAACCCAATAGGAGAGCGAGATGGCCGAAGAACCCGTGGAATACACCCTGGAGGGGAAGGTCGCCGTGATCCGCCTGGACGACGGCAAGGCCAACGCGCTCTCCCACGGCATGCTCGATGCGATTCACGCCGCCTTTGACAGGGCCCAGGAGGAGGACGCTGGCGCGGTGGCCCTGGTGGGCCGACCGGGGCGCTTCTCGGCGGGCTTTGATCTCTCGGTCATGAGCCAGGGGCCCGAGGCCGTCACCGAACTCGTGGCCAAGGGAGCGGGCCTGGCCCTGCGGATCTTTGACTGGCCGACGCCGGTGGTTCTGGGGGTTACCGGGCATGCCCTGGCCATGGGGGCTGTGCTCTGCCTTTCCGCCGACGAGCGGATCGGCAGCGAGGGTGCGTACAAGCTGGGGCTCAACGAAGTGGCCATCAAAATGACCCTGCCCGATTTCGCTCTGGTGCTGGCCGACGATCGCCTGAGCCGGCGGCATCTCTCCCGGGCCACGGCGGGCGCCGAAATCTATGCACCTCAAGGCGCAGTGGAAGCGGGATATCTCGATCGTGTGGTGCCGGATGGAGAAGCCGACGGGGCGGCCCGGGCGCGCGCCGCCGAACTGGCCGATACCCTTCACGGGGGTTCCCATGCCCGGACCAAGCGCGCGCTGCGTGCGCGAGTCATCGAACGGCTGCGTGCGGCGGTGGAAGGCTTCACCGGTCTTTGAGAATCCAGAACCATTTTTTTAGCGTCGCCGGGCCTGGGCTAGGCTGGGCCAAGTATCCGAGGGAACCGAAATGACAAAGAAATATCGAAGCAAGACCACGACCCACGGCCGCAACATGGCTGGTGCCCGAGCGCTCTGGCGCGCTACGGGCATGGAGGATGACGATTTTGAAAAACCCATCATCGCCATTGCCAACAGCTTTACCGAGTTTGTTCCCGGCCATGTACACCTGCACCCGGTGGGGCAACTCGTCAAGAAGGTCATTCAGGGCGCAGGGGGCGTGGGGCGCGAGTTCAATACCATCGCGGTGGATGACGGGATCGCCATGGGCCATGCCGGGATGCTCTATTCCTTGCCCAGCCGGGAACTGATCGCCGACAGCGTGGAGTACATGGTCAACGCCCATGTGGCCGATGGCCTGATCTGCATTTCGAACTGCGACAAGATCACGCCGGGCATGCTGATGGCGGCGCTGAGGCTCAACGTGCCCACGATTTTCGTTTCGGGTGGCCCGATGGAAGCGGGCAAAGCGGTGGGTACACACGACAAGAATGGAAAGCCCCTGTCGACGTCGGACAAGGTGGACCTCATCGATGCCATGATCCAGGCGGGCAACGACGATGTCTCGGACGAGATGGTGGATATCATCGAACGTGCGGCCTGCCCGACCTGCGGGTCGTGTTCGGGGATGTTTACCGCGAACAGCATGAACTGCCTCACCGAGGCCCTGGGTCTTTCGCTTCCGGGCAACGGCACGCTGTTGGCCACCCATGCCCTGCGCTGGGAACTCTTCGAGCAGGCGGGCAAAACCATCGTGGATCTTTGTCGACGCTACTACGTGGACGGTGATGACTCGGTGCTGCCCCGGAGCGTGGCGAATTTTTCAGCCTTCGAGAATGCGATGACGTTGGATGTCGCCATGGGGGGGTCTACGAACACCGTGCTCCATCTTTTGGCCGCAGCCCACGAAGCCGGCGTTGATTTCAGTATGAGCGACATCGATCGAATTTCGAGGCAGACCCCGTGCGTCTGCAAGGTGGCACCGTCTTCTAGTGACCACGTTGAGGACGTAGGGCATGCCGGGGGCGTTTTTACGATTCTCGGTGCTCTCAACCGCGCCGGCAAGTTGAACGTCGACGTGCCCACGGTGCATTCCGCGACCCTTGGCGAAGCCATTGAGACCGAGGATGTCCGCAGTGAGAACGCCACCGAATGGGCCATGCAGCGAGCCCTTTCGGCTCCGGGCGGGGTTCGCACGATCGTGGCTTTTTCCCAGGACAAGTATTTCGAAGCGCCGGATCTCGACGGCGAAAACGGCTGCATCCGCGAGGTTCCCCACGCGCATACGGTGGATGGGGGGCTGGCGGTTCTCTCGGGCAATATCGCGGTCGACGGCTGTATCGTGAAGACGGCCGGGGTGGATGAGTCGGTCTGGGTCTTCGAGGGCCCGGTCAAGATCTACGAATCTCAGGAAACGGCCTGCGACGCGATCCTGACCGACAAGGTTGAGGCCGGGGACGTGGTTGTGATTCGCTACGAGGGACCTCGGGGCGGGCCGGGCATGCAGGAGATGCTCTACCCCACGAGCTATCTCAAGGCCAAGAAGCTGGGCAAGGCCTGCGCGCTGATCACCGATGGCCGTTTTAGCGGAGGCACTTCGGGGCTTTCTATCGGTCACGTTTCGCCCGAAGCCGCGGAAGGCGGCGTGATCGGATTGGTGGAAGTAGGCGACCGCATTCGAATCAATATCCCCGAGCGCAGTATCGAATTGCAGGTGGACGCAGCCGAACTCGATGCGCGCCGGGCGCGCATGGAAGCCCGGGGCAAAAAGGCCTGGGCCCCCGAATTTCGTGAGCGGATCGTCTCGGATGCGCTGCGCGCCTATGCGCTGATGACCACCGATGCCGCCCATGGCGCCGTTCGTGATCTGCGAGGGCTCAAGCGAGTCGCGGATTGAGTCGCGGGCATGGTTAGTGCGAGGCGGTGAGTTCGCGCTGGGAAAAGTCGCGTTCGCGGAGTTTTGGGTTGGCCTCGAAGCGCTGAATATCCAGGGTCGAGAAGTGTCCGGTTTTCTTCTGGCTCATGCGCGCGCGTCGGGCGATCCAGACAGTTCGGGGCTCTTCGCCTTCGGTGGCCACGCCTTCGAAACTTTCGAGTGAGCCGGTTTCGGCGTCGAGTTGCTTAATGAGCAACTCTTTGTTGTCCCAATAAAGCGTGCGAATGGGAACGAAGTGCTCCTTCTCCACGCTGATCAAGACCTTTGAGTACTGGGATTCGGTTTCGGCATGGGGAATCACCGTGACCACGTACACCGGAGTGCCAGAGATCTCGTCGTCGGCCATTCGGTAGTGGCGCCCGTCGTCGAACTCGGGTGGCACCACGTCTTCGAAGGAAAAATCGGTCCCGGCAACGGCTTCGCTGCGGACATTGACCCGCCGCACCTTGCGCGAACTCGGTCGATAGACGAATTGATCGTCGGGTCCCTTTTGCTTGTTGATCACGAGGTAGCCCAGATGGCGAACGTCCGGGGGCGCGGAATACTTGGCGATGGTCTTCGAAATGACGCGCTTGCTCCGGCTGCGAAAGTTTAAGTACTTCATGTGCAGTTCAACACTGGAGAAGTGCCCCGCGCCGTCGCCGGAGACCACTTGGAGGTCTTGATCATACGCATCGAAGCGGTTGTCGAGGACCCGCTGGTAGAGATCATCCCCAGAAAGGCCATCGGTCACAGGTGCATCGGCCGTGGGCAGAAAAGTGCTTTCTTCAGCCGAGGACGGGGAAGAGGCGCTCAACACAAAGAGCGCCAGGGTCAGCAACCCGGCCATCGCTTTGGAGGGCGAACCGAGGGGAACGTGCGCGGGGGTGGGCAGCAGGGCGGACTCCAAATGGGCGACAGGGGCCAAAGGGGCAGGGGGAAGCCTTGTCCTGGAGTATACGGAAACGGCTCGCTGGGAAAGCCCGATCGCGGAAATCCGGCTGCGCACTCAATCCGATCAACCCACTCAAGTGGTCTGGGGGCTGTCCTGGATCGCCTGCTTGACGTAGCGCTCGAAGAGGTTGTAGTTCTTGCGCGCGCCGCTCATGAACTCGATACCAAATCCTGGGTGCCGGGGGTCTGCGATAGAAGCCAACCTGGCCCTGGACCAGCAGACACGGCCCACGGCGGATACTTCGTCACCGCTGGGGAGGTCGATTTCGATCAGGAGTTGCTGGCCCTCCTGGATCGGTTCGAGCGTCATCACGAAGGCGCCATTGCGCGAGATGTTCTCGCAGGTCTCTTCCGAGGACCGGAAGTAGGCTCGTCCCGTCGTGGGATCGGTCTGGGCCGAGACCGTGGAAATGCGGGCCTGCAGACTGACATCGGCTCGGGTGTCCAACCGTCGGGTTCGCTCGTTCGCGGGATTAACCTCGGGCATCTGAATTTCCTCAGTGTGGTTTCCCGCTGCATCTCTCAGTATTGGATGGATGTTTTGGGCGAGTCCGAAATGTACGGCATCGGGGCCCAAAGGCGAAAAGCAGGACCCATTTCCAGGCAGAACCTGGGCAAGAACTCGGAAATTGCCCCACCACGAGCCGAGCCTAGGGTTAGGGCTCGCTCCTAGCGGTTGGGTCAGGGAGATGACACCACGGACCATATATGTAGGGAAAAGAATACACTATGGGCCGTTTAATGACAAGCTCTAATAAAAGGCTCTAATGGCAGGGATAGATGCCAAGGATAGATGGCCAGATCTACTGTAAATCTCAATTAATGGGTTCGGACGGATTGAGAGAGCTTCCTAGAGCCCCGGCCGCGCGCGGTAGGGGAAATGAATCCGAGCGGCGATCTGTTCGTCCTCTCGTTCGCCCTCACCGCGATCCTCATAGAGGGGCGAGATCGTGGCCATGGTATCCCCCTCAGCAATGGCTCGCGCGCGCCGTTTGCTTCCTTCGCCCGCGAGGAGCCCGCTGCGTGCCAAGTCGTTGGGGATGAAGGGCAGAACTCCGGCCTCCTCTCCGCGTCGATCGCACAACTGTCGCATCTCTGCGGCGCTCATGCGTTTGACGGCGGTGACTTCCTGCCGGGCGATCGGGCAGAACAGGGCGCCTGGCTTGCGGCCACGAGCGGCGAGCCAATCCTCGAGAGCGATCAACTGGTCGTTTCGAAGGGGGATGCGCCGGGCGCGCTTCGTCCCGGGGGCCTTGAACTTTACGGTGACCTTGCCGGTTTTCTTGTCAAAGTGCAGGTCATCGAGATTCAGGTTGACTAGGTCAATGGTGCGAAGCCCCCCGGAGAACGCGAGGCCAAGCATGAGGGCATCGCGAGGGCCGCCGCATGATGTGTCCATTGCACTGGCGGCAATGAGCGCCCGGACTTCGCCCTCCACGATCGTTCGCTCAGGAGCGGCCTTGGGCTTGCCGTCGTCCTTTCCCCGGGGCTGAGCCAATTCAAACTCGTCATCGTCGAGGAAGCCCAGGTTCCGACACTCCTCGATCACGCGCTTGAGACTCCAAGTCATCCGGTTGACTTGCTTGACGGTGTAGCGATCGGCTACCTGCTGAAATTTGCGGGTGTCGTCGTTCCGGCAGAGCAGGGCCTCGATCTGGCTCGGGGCGCCGACTTCCTTGACGATGGAGAGGGTGAGGGCCGCGTGGTATCCGCGAACCTGCTGCCAGGGAAAATATTTGCCCTCGCAGACGCCGCCGCTGATGACCGCGGCGAGAACATCGAACGCCTCGCTGGTGAAGCGGCGCGGATCACCGGCCTTGACCGAATCCAGGCAGGCTTCATAAGCCAGGCGCCCTCTCCCGATCTCCTCAGGGGTCAAACAGAAATCGGCCGACTCGGTGGAGTCGGCCTGAGTGGGGGGTCGTATGTGGGCGGACAATGTGCCTTCCCTCCGGGGTATGGGGTCAAGTAATTGATTCGATACTAGAACAAGTTGCACTATGGCCCGTCTTGGGGTGGGCTGTCAAGGCGTGAGGGGTCGCAGCCCTTTCTGGGTGCGATTGGGGCGGTTTATGCGCAAAAAAGCCTGCTTGGAGACAAAAAAACGAGTTGTGAAGGCGAATGGTCGGGAAACTCTGAACCCGGTACTCGCATTTTGGTGCCGCCCAAAAGCAAAAAAAATCACGCCGGTCAACTTCTGGTGTGAATCTCTGGTTCTCAGCGAGGGTCTGAGGCCTCAAATAGGTAGCCTGTGTTGGAAAAGACCCGGAATTACCCAGCGGAAGGCTCAGGATAGTCGATCTTGATCGGACTCGCCCGGCGCCGTCCGGCGAACGCGGTGTTCGCGGCACGAGCGCCTATGGTCTTCCTGACGGACTCTCCAGGCCCGCCTCACGCTCGCGAAAGGAAATTGTGTCGATGGAATTCATTGCGGGTTTCGCCTGGCCCGTGCCCCGGGCGATGGCGGGCGCGGTCTCGGCTTGCCGATTCGAGCAAGGCGATGTGGTCTACAGCCAGGCCAAGGGGTACGAGGGATGGCCCAAGGGGCGTCGGGGACTGAAATTCGCCCTTCAAGTGCTCGATCCGCCCAAGAGTGCTCGCGCCCTGGGGCCCGAGGCCGCGGGCAACCGATTTGAGGCGAACTGGAACTCCTCCGTGGAGCTCGAACTGACCGACTATGCCGAAGCCAAAGCCAAAGCCAATACCGGTGCCAATAGCAAAGCCGGTGCCCCAGACGAGCGCCTGATCA
>CAWVXN010000149.1:0-6842 GCA_963933695.1 uncultured Myxococcales bacterium
CAACCCCTGGACACAATCCCGGGCTCACCGCCGAGGCCCATCGTCCACGCTGGCCGGGCGTCGAAGCCCCAGGCCCGGGGCGCTACTGTCGCGCCGGGCGCAAGTGGCGGGTTGAGGGGGAGTTCGGCATGGGATCAAAGCGGCATGGGTCTGAGCGACATGGTTCTGGGCGACATGGGTCTGAGCGGTATGGTTCTGGGAATCGGAGGGCGGTTCGGGTTCTGGTCCTCAGTCTGGCTCTCGGTCTGGGATTCGCGACCGCGGCTGGGGGGGCGGCGGATGTGGGAGCCGATGGGGCGGCGGATACGCCGGCGGATGCGCCGGCCAATGAGCCCGCACCGCGGGAACCCGGGGATCCCCGGGCGGAGGCCCGGGCCGATGCCCGGCGAGTGGACGCCTGGGCGAAACAGAACCTTGAGAACTTACTTGAACTTTATCGTCACCTCCACGCGCACCCCGAGCTCTCGCACCAGGAGACCGAGACGGCGCTTTTGGTGGCCAGCGCCCTGGCGGAGGCGGGCTACACGGTTCGTTCCGGTGTGGGGGGAACCGGGGTGGTGGGCCTGCTGGAGAATGGGCCCGGCCCCACGCTTTTGATTCGCGGCGACATGGACGCGCTGCCCGTGAGCGAGGAAACCGGGCTCGAGTACGCGAGCGAAGTCACGGCGACTTTGCCCGATGGCCGCACCACCGGGGTCATGCACGCCTGCGGGCACGACGTTCACGTGACCAACCTGATCGCCATGGCGCGCCTGCTGGGCGAACT
Source organism: uncultured Myxococcales bacterium (assembly GCA_963933695.1). Lineage (GTDB taxonomy): Bacteria > Myxococcota_A > UBA9160 > UBA9160 > UBA4427 > JAZXM01. The sequence goes on from CAWVXN010000149.1 coordinate 767, forward strand.
GCGCGCCCAGTGGAGCGGCACCTTGTTGATGATCGCCCAACCCGCCGAAGAGGTGGGCCAGGGGGCCCGGGACATGATGGCCGACGGTCTCTTCGAGGACTTTCCACGGCCCGATTTCACCCTGGCGCTTCACGTGGATTCGGGGCTGCCGGCGGGCAGCCTGGGGTACACCCCGGGTTTTGCATTCGCCAATGTCGATTCGGTGGACGTGACCTTCTATGGCCGGGGCGGACACGGGGCGAGGCCGCATCAGTCCATCGACCCCATCGTGACCGCGGCTTCCTTTATCGGTTCGCTACAGACCCTGGTGAGCCGCCGGGTCGACCCCCTGGAAGCCGCCGTGGTCACCGTGGGCTCGATCCATGCCGGTACCAAGCACAATGTGATTCCCAACCAGGCCGACCTTCAGTTGACCGTGCGCTCCTACACCGACGGGGTGCGCGGGCAACTCCTGGACGGCATTGCCCAGATCGCATCGGACACCTGCCGGACCTTCCAGTGCCCCCGGCCGCCCACTATCGGTGTTCGCGAGGAGTACACGCCGTCGCTCTACAACGACCCGGCTTTCACGGCCCGAGCCGTGGTTCTCTTTAGCGAGGCCTTCGGTCCCGAGCAGGTCGTCGAGATGCCGCCCACCATGGGGGGCGAGGACTTTGGGCGCTACGCCCGGGCGCTGGACGTGCCCGGCCTGATGTTTCGGGTGGGGACCCAGGACCCCGATCTCTTCGCGGCCAGCCGCGCTCCGGGCGCGGTGCCCCTTCCCCAGGTGCACTCGAGCCGTTTTGCCCCAGTGGCCGAGCCCACCCTGGAAACAGCGGTTCGCGCCATGGGGATCCTTGCCCTGGACATCCTGGCTCCGGATTCCCTGGCCGAGGGGACTTCGCTCAATCGGGCTTCGGCCGAAGGAACTGTGACCGAAGGAACTGTGACCGAAGGGACTGTGACCGACGGGACTGTGACCGACGAAACGCCGACCGAGGCCGTCGGGTCCGAGGCGCTGCGGGCGTCCGAGTAGTCCCGCCCGGGCCCGAAATGCCTGGCCGATCAGGCCAGTTGGCTGAGGATCTCGCCCGGCTCGGGGAAGCGGCCCACCTTCTTCTTCGAGAAGATCAGGCGCCCGTCGGCGGTTACGTCAAACACCCCACTCTCGCCCTTGATGAGCTTGGCCTCGGCGCCGGTGGCTTCTCGGATGGCGGCGGCCAGACCGGCCGCCTGGGGATGGTAGTTTCAACGTACGCAATAACGAATGGTGATTTCCACGAAGCTTCTCCCGGTGACGGCCCTGGGCCTGTTCGCCCGGGAGCATGGCCCAGGCAATGGTTTGCCCGCAAGCGGGTGTGCGCGGCCTTCGCCGACTCGTCTAGACTCGCGCCATGCTTGAGGGCTTCGAAGAAAGCACTTTTTGCCACGAGGGAGTCACCCACCCGGTCTTCTCGGCGGGCCAGGGGCCCGGGGTGCTGATCATGCACGAGGTGCCGGGCCTGTACCCAGCGGTGATCGAATTCGCCGAGCGCGTCGTGGCGGCGGGGTTCCGGGTGGCGCTGCCCGAACTCTTCGGCAGCGCCGGGCGCCCACTTTCAGCGGGCTATGCCCTGGGCCAGATCGGCCGGGCGTGCATCGGCCGGGAGTTCCACGTGTTGGCTTCCCGGCGGTCGAGCCCCATTACGGTCTGGCTCCGCGCGCTTTGCCGCCAACTGCACACCGAATGCGGCGGCCCCGGCGTCGGCGCCATCGGGATGTGCCTGACCGGGAATTTTGCCCTCTCGCTAATGGTGGATCCCTGGGTGATGGCCCCGGTACTCTCTCAGCCTTCCCTGCCATTTCCCTTGGGTGCCGAGCGCCGGCGGGGCCTGCATCTTTCCGATGACGACCTGACCGTGGTGCGCCGCCGGGCCTGCCAAGAGGGTGCCGGGGTACTCGGCCTCCGTTTTACCGGGGACCCCATGTCGCCCCCCGAGCGTTTCGAGCGTCTCGCCGAGGAACTCGGCGACGGCTTCGAGGCCATTGAGATCGACTCGGGCAAGGGCAATCTCCACGGCATCTCGCCCCGGGCCCACAGCGTGGTGACCGGCGACCTAGTCGACGAGGCCGGCCATCCCACCCGGGTGGCGCTTGATCGTGTCTTGGCTTTTTTTGACGAGCGCTTGCGGGCCTAATACCTAATAAAAGACCGCGGCTCCTATCGGACTTACAAGCGCTCGAAGAGCGCGAGGGTTTCCACGTGTTCGCCGTGGGGGAAGAGCGCGAACGCTTCGAGGCCCACCAGGCGCAGGGGGCCGCCGGCGACCAGGGCCCGGGCTTGGTGAAGAAGGGCGGGCAGCCCACAACTCACGTAGGCCAGGCGTGCCGGGGGTGCGTCGGCCAGAGCCGTCAGCAGTTCCGGGGCCAGGCCGCGCCGGGGAGGGTCGACGATCACCGCGTCGCAGCCCGCGAGGATCGTCCGGAGTTCGCCCTGGGTGCTGACATCGCCCGGGTGAATGCGCGCCCGGGCACGCTCGGCATCGGGCCGGGCCGCCAGGGACCGCGCCAGACCGCGCAGGGAATCCGGGCCGCGCTCGTTAAAGTGCACCCGGGCGCCCCGAGCGAGCAGGGGTAGCCCCAGTGCGCCGCAGCCCGCATACAGGTCGGCGATTTCCGGGGCCTCGGCGCCGGTCACCGAGGGGGAGGCCATCGCCCAGTCCGCCACCCGCTCCACCAGGCGATCGGCGAGGTCGAGGTTTGCCTGACCGAACGCGCCCGGCGGAAAGTGGACCTCCACGCCGGCGATGTTTTCGCGCACGCAGTCCTCCCCAGCCAGGTGCTCCCACTTGGGGCCGAGAATGGCGTTGGTTCGCCCGGTGTGGCCGTTCCACCAAAGGCTGTGGAGTTCATCGCCCAGCAGTTCTTGGAGACGGGCGGCGGCGGGCAGAAAGGTCTTGGCCGAGTCCGCGTTGCAGATCGCCACGAGTTGCACGCGATCGCTTCCCCGCTCCACCACGCACTGCAGGTACCGGACCAGCCCCGTGTGCCGGTCCTCCTGGTAGGGGGCGGTCGCGGTTTCGCGCAGGGCCTGCTTGGTAGCGGCCACCACACGATTGATCCCGGGGTGGTGAACCCCGCACCGGGGGATATCGACGACGGCGTGGCTGCCCGGGGAGAAGAGTCCGATCTTGGGCGAGTTGGCCCGGCCGCGCACCGCGAGACGGGAGCGCCGCCGCCAGGCCAGGGGTTCGCCCTCGATCACCGGGGGCGGGGGCAGGGCGCTCTCCCCGGCCAGTTTCGTCAACTCAGCGTAGGCGGCGGGCGCGATGCCGCCCTGGCCCAGGCGCGGGCAGCCGGGGCAGGCCGGACGGTGGGAACATGTGAGCAAGTGGGGCCTCTCCGTTTGTCGGGTTTTCCGGTTTCGCGATCTTTGAGACGTTCGCGATCTTTGAGATGAAAGCCGGCGGAGTCTCGGGGCGGTGGGGCCGCCCCGGCAGGGAACCGAATCGACTAGTATGCCCTTTTTTCGCCCCCCGGAGTGATCAACCATGAAGACCAGTAAGCAAGCTCAAGGCTCCCCGGCCCAGCCGGGCTTGGCGCAGTTTTTGCCCACGACCCGGGCGGAAATGGACGCCCTGGGCTGGGATCAGCCCGATGTGGTGTTCGTTTCGGGGGATGCCTACGTGGACCACCCCTCTTTCGCAGCGGGCTTGCTCGGCCGCTGGCTCGAGGCCCACGGTTTTCGCGTGGTCATCCTGGCCCAGCCCGATTGGCAGAGCGCCGACCCTTGGCGCGCCCTCGGGCCGCCGCGGCTCTTTTATGCGGTGAGCGCGGGCAACATGGACTCGATGATCAACCACTACACGGCCAACCGGAAACGCCGAAACGCCGACGCCTACTCGCCCGGGGGCCAAATCGGCCTGCGCCCGGACCGGGCCTCGGGGGTCTACGCCCAGCGCTGCCGGGAGGCCTTCAAGGGTGTGCCCGTAGTCACCGGGGGCGTCGAGGCCTCCCTGCGCCGGGTGGCCCACTACGACTACTGGTCGGACAAAGTACGGCCCAGCCATTTGGTGAGTTCCAAGGCGGACCTGCTGGCCTTCGGGATGGGCGAGCGCACCATCCTGGCCATCGCTCGCCGCTTGGACAGTGGCGAAGAGGTCAGTGCCCTACGCGATTTGCGCGGGGTCGCCTATATGCTGGGGGCCAAGGCCGAACTCCCCGAGCACACTTTTGGCGAGAGCTCGCCCGGGGGCGATGTCGAACTGCCCAGCTACGAGGACGTGTTGGCCGACAAGCGGGCCTTTGCCATTGCGACCCGGAACGTGCACCGGGAGACCAACCCCTGGAACGCGCGTCGGTTGATTCAGGCCCATGGGGCACGGCGCCTGGTGGTGAACCCGCCGGCGCTTCCTCTGGAAGAAGCCGAACTCGATAGCCTCCACGAGCTCCCCTACGCGCGCGCCCCGCATTCGTCCTACACCGAAAAGATTCCGGCTTGGCAGACCATTGCGGACTCGGTGCAGATCATGCGCGGCTGTTTTGGGGGCTGCACGTTCTGCTCCATCACGCTCCACCAGGGCCGGCGTATCCAAAGCCGCAGCGAGGCCTCGGTGCTGCGCGAACTGAAAACCGTGGCCGAGAGGCCGGGTTTCAAGGGGCACGTCAGCGATATCGGCGGCCCCACGGCCAACATGTACCGCATGCAGTGCAGCCGCCCGGAGGTGGAGGCGAAGTGCCGCCGGCTCTCGTGCGTGCACCCCAAGGTGTGCAAGCTCATGGGCACCGACCACACGCCCCTGCGCGATCTGATGCGCAAGAGCCGGGAATTGCCGGGCATCAAGAAGGTGAACGTGGCCTCGGGGATTCGCATGGACTTGGCCGCCGACGCGCCCGAGTACCTCGACGAACTCGCGACCCACCACGTGGGCGGGCACCTCAAGGTGGCCCCGGAGCATGCGAGCGAGAAGGTGCTGCAGAAGATGAAGAAGCCCGGCGGCGACAGCTTTGAGCGCTTTGCCGCCCGGTTCAAGGAAGCCTCCCAGCGCGCGGGCAAGGAGCAATATCTCGTGCCCTATTTCATCGCGAGCCATCCGGGCTCGGGTCTGGATGAGATGATCGAGCTCGCCCTCTACCTCAAGGAAAACGGCTATCGCCCCCGCCAGGTTCAGGATTTCATCCCGGCCCCCATGGATATCGCGACCTGCATGTATTACGCGGGCCTGGATCCCGAGACCCTGACCCCGGTGGAGAGCGCCCAGACGGCGAGTGATCGCGGGCTCCAACGCGCGCTGCTCCAGTACTGGGAGCCGCGCAATCATGCCCTGGTCAAGCGCGCCCTGGAGCGGGCCGGGCGACGCGACCTGATCGGCGACGGCAAGGAGTGTCTGATTCCCAACCGGGCGCCGGCCCAGCGCGGCGACGACGGACCCGGGGGCCGCGGCCCGGTATCCGGGGGCGAGCCCGGCTACCGAAGACCGGCGCGGAGTCGCGCGCGCCGCTGACGGGTTCTCGGCGATACGTGTCGTTCTCGACGATGCGTGTAGTTCTCGGCGATCCCCGTCGAGCGAGACTCAACGATGCCCCGGTAAAGCTGGCCCTGTAAAGAGAGGCCCGACGCGAACCCGGACAGACGATCAGGGGAGATCGTTGGGCAGGTGGGGGCGGATGCGCGCCAGGGTGTCGGCCTTTTCGAGCAGGTCGACCACCGGGCGGACGGGTCGGGCGTAGAGGGTGGGGAAATGCATCTCCCCCGCCTCGGGATCCGGGCGCTGGGCAAAATGCGGTGGGTCCAGGCGGAAGGCGAGGGGGCCGCCCTCGCTTCGGCCGGCGGGGTCCAGGGGGAGCCAGCGCTGGGGGTCCGGGAGCCAGGCCGCCGCCCAGCCGTGGAGCGCGTAGCCCCTGGGGCAGCCCGGGTCGACCAGGCGTTGGTAGCCGAAGCCCGTCGGGATGCCCTGGGCGCGGAGTAGCGCGGCCAGCAAATGGCAGCGCGCATACGAGAGACCGGCGCCCTCCCGGAGTACCTGGCTGGCGGTGCAGGGCACGGCTTCGGACGCGTGGCCCTCGGCCAGGCAATCCTGAATATCGTCCCGGACGAATTCGTAGGCCGCCCGGATCC
>CAWVXN010000150.1:0-6835 GCA_963933695.1 uncultured Myxococcales bacterium
GAGCCACACCTTCCAAGCGCGCCGCGGCGACGTCGGCCAGGCGCGCCGCTGTGGGATAGAGGCGTGCCGGGTCCGGGGGCAGTTGAACCTCGCCGTAGTCGCTCGCTTGCTTCACCACGGACCTTCCGATCGCCGCGAAATCCAAGGCCAGAGAACGCCGAGCCTCGTTGATTTCCCGAGCGGCTTCGAGCCGTTGTTTGCGGGGCAACTGCCCCGACCCGGGCTCTCCCGCTACAGGGTTCGACCCGGGCGGCCCAAAAATTTCGTCGATGCGCTCGCGCACCTCCTCCGGGCGAACCACTCGGGCGTAAACCTCGTCGGCCACACCCGCGAGTTCGTGACCCTCGTCGGCGATGACGTGTTCAAAGTGCGGGTAGTCCGGAGGCCAGCGCAAAAGCAGGTCGTGATTGGCCACCACCAGGTGAGCCTTGGCCAAGGCCGAACGACGTCGGCCAAAGGGGCAGTTCCGGCGCTTGGCGCACTCTTCCCGGCTGCACTGTTCGGCCCTGCGCGCCACCGAGTTGTGAACCAGATCGAGAAGCAAGGGGTAGCGACGAAGCAGGGCTCCGGGCAAAGAACCCACTTCGCCCCCGGGCCGGGTGCGTGCGCAGGCAACCAACACCGCATAGGCGTTGCGGTCTTCGGCGAGCAGGCCCGGGCCAGCCCCAGCGGCCAACGTATCCTGCAGGCGTTGCTCGCAAACATAATTGGCCCGTCCCTTGATGGACAACGCCCTGAGTTCGGGATAGCCCAACATCCGCGCGGCAGCGGAAATGTCTTTTTCCAGGAGCTGATCCTGAAGAAGTTTGGTCCGGGTCGAAATGACCACCGGATCTCGGGCCCCGGCGGCCGACCGCTCCATGGCGAAGGGAATGGCCGCGGCGAGATAAGCCAGTGATTTTCCCACGCCGGTTCCGCCTTCGAGCAGCCCCCGGCCCCCGTGCACGAGGTTTTGGTGAAACCCGCGCATCAAATCGATTTGCTCGGTGCGCGCCCGATAGCCCGGGAAATGGCGCCCCCCGCGCTCGGCATCCGCCAGCACCCGGGCAATTGCATCCGAGTCATTGGGCACGGGGGTCTCATTGGTCACGCCAATTTCAACGAACTGCCGACTTTCCCTGGTGCCTTCGGCTAGTTCCGGAGCCGGCGCCAGAATGCTGAGCCAGGGTGAATCCGGTCGCTGGCCCTCGAGTGCCCGGCGAGCATTCGCGTAACGCGCCTCTCCTTCATGGGAACCCTTGGCCACCGCGAGGAGGACATCCAGGAGACCGGTGGCCCCCTTGAGGGCACGCCGCCCCGGCTCACGGACAAGCAACCGGCGAACCGGATCTCGAGAATCTTCGGCCCGCACGTCGGGGTGTGTAAGCGCCAGCAGATCCTCAAGCTCGAGGAGCCGAGTCCGGCCAAGGGACGACGAAAAATCCCGGACCAGTAGAGGCCGGACCTCGTCAGCCGTCTGAACGATCAGCGTCCGGCCGCGCAAGGCCTCGAGCAGGGGAGCGCGCCACTCGGAGAGTTCCGGGGCCGACGCCCACTCGTCGGGACCGACAGCCGCCTGGCCCAGCCCCGCGTCGGACGGGGGTCCCGCAATGCGGAAAAGGGAGTGCAGGGCCTGGGGGCTTTCCCGGGAATCGTCCAGCAGGATCACCGCCAACTCGGAAATTTGGCTGGAACGCGAGTCCGCGGGACCCGTGGCCTCAAGGACGACGAGTCCCAAGGGCCCCGTCGACCCGAGGAAATCGGAAAGACAGCCAAGGTCACGGTCGGCCGCCAATGCCTTCAGGATCGGCCGACTCAAAGCTTGCCCGGCGCTCTCGGAGGTATCAGACGTAGATTCCGCCCTTGAAAGTTCGATCCTGTTTGATCATCACGTTGATGCACGCCGGCTTGCCCGACGCTGCAGCGCGCTCGAGGGCAGGGCGCAACTCCTCGGGGCTTTCCACGAGCTCACCGTACCCACCCAACGCTTCGACCACCTTGTCGTAGCGCGTGGGGTTCAGCAGCGTTCCGTCCAGCCGATCCCAGCCGAGCAGTGCGCCTTGGGGCCGCATCATCTGCCCCCAGGCCGCGTCGTTGCCCACGATACCGATCACAGGCAAATTAAAACGAACCGCCGTGTCAAACTCGAACCCGTTGAGACCGAAAGAACCGTCGCCGTAGACGATCACCACCCTCTTCTCGGGGTGGGAGAGCTGAGCGGCCAGGGCAAAGGGCATACCCACGCCCAAGGTGCCCAACGGACCCGGGTCCATCCAGGCGCCCTCACCCCGCACGGGCAGGATCTTCGCGGCCGTCGCGACAATATCGCCGCCATCTCCGATCACGATGGGCGCGTCCAGAGTATCGAGCCAGTCACGCACTTCGCGGCACATTCGCTGAGGATCCAGCGGGCTTTCGTCGCTGTTGAGATTCGCTTGCACCTTCGCTTCCGCAGCGTCTTCGATCTCGCGCAACTCATCGCGCCAGGCGCTGAAGTCGAGGGTCACACTCTGGTTCTTCATCTCTTCCACGAGCAGATCAAAACTGCATGCCAGGTTGCCCACCAGGGGAACATCCGTCCCACGATTCTGACCGATCAAGGTGGCGTCCATCTCGAGTTGGATGATCTTGGCATCCTTGGGAATCGTCTGGCCAAAGCGCATGCGGAAATCCAGCAGGGTTCCCGCCAACACGATGCAATCGATCTTCGCCATCGCATCCCGTCGCGAGCGGTTCAGAAATTCAGGCGACTCGAAGGGGACCGTGCCCCGGGCCATTCCGTTGGTGTAGGTCGGGATGTGGGTTTCGCTGATGAATCGGTTCATCGAGGGACTCGCGTTCGACCACTTCACGCTAGTGCCCGCCATCAACATGGGGCGCTCGGCCGCTTGAAGAACCTCGATGGCGTTGCGGACCTCGTCCCGGTCGGGAGAAAGACGCGGGGCCTGGGTACGAATCCTCGGCATGACGACGTCTTCCCACTCCACCTGGCCGTTCCAGACATCCATGGGGATTTCGAGAAAGGCGGGGCCGGGAATCCCGGAAACCGCATGACGAATCGCCAACTCGACGAATTCCGGAATCCGATCGGCCTGGTAGACCGCATCGCAGAATTTGGTGATGGGGCGCACTACCCCCAGATGATCCATCTCCTGGAGCGAACCCTTACGAAGCTGGCTGAAGGGCCCCTGGCCCCCAAAAACCAAAATCGGTGAGTTCGCCCGCCAGGCGTTCGCGATCCCCGTGACCCCGTCGGTGACACCCGGTCCGGCGGTGATCGCCGCCACGCCGATGCTTCCGGGATTGCACCTCGCCCACGAATCCGCAGCATGCACCGCCGCCTGTTCGTGGCGAACATCGATGATCCGGATGCCCTCGTCGATGCAGCCATCGTAGAGGGGCATGATGTGACCGCCGGGAAGCGTAAAGAGCACTTCGACTCCGGCATTTTTGAGGGCGCGAGCTGCGAGTTTTCCGCCGTGTACGGGCATGAGAGGTTCCTCGTCTTTTCTTTTTTGAGGGGGGGGGGAATGGGGAGGCTAACTTGCGGCCGAAACCAATTCTCCTGCCCGGGCAAGTCGCGTTCCGCGGGGATCCTACAGTATCCCACTCGGGAGAATCCGCACCAACAGCCCAGCAAAGCGCGCTGGGTCAGGTGCTTTCGCTTGATGCTCTAGGCGGGTTTGGGGTTGAGTGCTTGAGACGGAGTACTTGGAACGGAGTACTTGCGACGGAGCGCTTTGAACAGAGCGCTTTGAATGTAAGTTCTTCGTATGCAGTTCTTCGTGAAGCAAAACGGGGGCAGATCTCTTGCGAGAATCTGCCCCCTCTTCAATTCGCTGCTTTGACGCAAGCCTCTAACCGGCGGGCTCAAACTCCACTCGGCGATTGGCCGCCCAAGCGGCATCGGTATTATCCCGACGCAAAGGTCGTAGCTCGCCGTAGCTGACCACCATCATCTGGGCAGGAGCCACACCCAGGTTGGTCAGGTAGCGACGCACCGCCGCCGCTCGGCGATCGCCGAGGGCGAGATTGTATTCCTCGGTACCTCGATCGTCGCAATAGCCCGAGATGATCACCGTAATGCCCGTGGCATTGAGTTGCTCGGCGGCCGCCTCAAGAACCGGTGCGGCATCGGAACGGATCTCCGAGCTGTCGAATTCAAAGTGGACTCGGCCCGGGTTCGTCCACTCGACGACGGGCACGACCACCACTTCCACTTCTGCAGTGGCACTTGCATCGCTAAACTCACTGCCCGTCTCCGCCGGGGCCGGGGCCTCTTCGTCCCCGGTGGTCGCACATCCTGCGACGATCACGATGAGAGCGGTTGAGAGCGCCAGCGCGCTCCTCGAAAAGAATGATGCATAGGGAAGACGTGTTCGGTTCATGTCCATTGAGATCCTTTGTGGCCAAGATAAGTTTGGCGTCGGTCGGGCGCCGGTTGCGGGCACGGAAGAGCATACCCGTCCCGGGACTTCGCCGTGTGCTCGGCGGAGATAATGCGGATTCCTGACACGCCCCGCAAGCGCGGGGGGGCCTTCCCGCGAGCCCGCTCGGGCTTGCGCCTCCAAAGAGGCCGCCCGAGTCTGCAAAAGTCGCGGGGCGTGGCCTATGCTCAAGCCCCTTCTATGAGGAACTCACACGCGAATTATGGGTCGGAGAGCGGATTCCGGCAGCAGGCATCCATCCCCATCTTCCTTGGAGAACCGTCAAGAGTGGAAAATTCCAGCAAGATTGCGTCCGAAAAAGACCCCACCGGGGACGCTCCAAACGATGCCACGCGTTCCATAGTCCTCTTGCGTTTTAGTGGCGACATCACCACCAAGGCCCCGCCCACTCGCCGCCGTTTTCTCCAGCGCCTGGTCACCAATCTCAAGGACGCCCTGTCGAGCCTCGGGATCGACCATAAAGCGACTCGGACCCACGATCGTTTATTCGTCGAATTTTCTTCCCTCCATGAAGAAGCCGCTGTCGATGCCCTGAGCAATGTATTTGGCGTCCAGTCTCTGGCCCTCGTCAAGAAATATGCCTGGGTGACCCTCGACGATATCGTCGAGACCGGCGAGAGAATTTTCCGCGACGCCGTACGCGACCGAACCTTCGCCGTACGCGCGCGCCGGGTCGGGGATCGGCGAGCGATCCCCTTCAAGTCCGAAGAAGTTCAACGCCGACTGGGCAGCGCGCTGCTGCCCGGAGCAGCCGGGGTTTCCCTGAAGTTTCCCGAAAGCGTTGCCGCGCTGGAGATCATGCCCGGCGAGGCCTACTACTTCGGTCAGAATGTTCGCGGCCGAGGTGGACTCCCTCTTGGCTGCGAAGGAAAAGCTATCTCCCTGGTATCCGGTGGGTTCGACTCGCCGGTCGCCACATGGCTCATGATGAAGCGCGGCGTCGCCCTGGACTACGTCTTTTGCAATCTCGGCGGACGTGACCACCAACTTGAAACCCTGCGGGTCATGAAGGTGGTTTCAGATCGCTGGTCCTATGGAACGCGCCCGCACTTCCATGCGGTGGACTTCGACGAGGTCACCCGGGATCTCCAGGCCAAGGTCACGACACGCTATTGGCAGGTCGTCCTGAAGAGACTCATGCTGCGAACCGCTGAGATCATTGCCAACGAGCGCGCCGCCTGGGCGATCATCACCGGCGATGCCCTGGGCCAGGTCTCTTCCCAAACCCTTCAGAACATCGCGGTCATCTCCCCCGCGACCTCGCTTCCGATCCTGCGCCCGGTGGTGGGTCTGAACAAGGAGGAAATCATCCAGCAGGCCCGGGAGATCGGAACCCATGACCTCTCGGCCAAAGTCGGGGAATACTGCGCCCTGGTTCCCAGCAAGCCCGCCACCCGGGCCACCCAGGCCCAAATCGACCACGAGGAACGGGACCTCGATCTCTCCATCCTGGAGCGCGCGGTCAGCGAGCGAACCGTCCTCGATCTGCGCACCCTCGATCTTGACAGCCTGGAACGACCCGAAACCCAGACCTCCGAAATCCCTCCGGACGCCGTGATCCTCGATCTCCGTTCCAAGGCGGCCTTTCAGGGCTGGCACTACCCAGACGCCCTCTTCCTCGATTTCCCCAACGCTTTGCGGGCCTACGGCGAGCTCGAGGCCGGGCGCCCCTACGTGCTCTACTGCGAGTTCGGGCTCAAGAGCGGGCATCTGGCGGAATTGATGCAACGCCGGGGTCTCGATGCGCGGCACTTCGCCGGTGGGCTAAAGGCGCTCATCGCCTACGCGAAGCAACGGGGACTGACGACGCCCGAATTCTGAGGCGAGCGACGAACCCACCGTGCGACAGAATCAGGGCGCAGTTCCCCGAGAAGGCGGGGCCGCCCCTTCATTACGGGAATTCGCACTTCCGTCGCTCTCCCCGCCCGGGGGAAGCACGCGATCGAGGAGCTGGTGCCGGCGAGTGGGTGTCATCTCGCGCAGCTGCCGCATCCGCCGGCGCAGGGCTTCCCGCTCGTCGGCGGACATGGATTCCCAGCGGCGGCGATTCGTATCCAGCTGTTCGCGGGCCGAGGCCGGGAGTTCTCTCAGCTCATCGAGATTCTCCCGAAGCGCCCGCTGCTCGTCGGCTTCAAGGCCGCGAAAGGCTCGCAGGTTCTGGCGCAGAAGTTCGCGCTCCCCGGGGTCAACCTCCCTCAATCGTTGGCGGAGGGCACCGCGTTCTTCGCCAACGTCCTGCTTCATCTGATCGCGTAGAGCTTGGCGCTCGACCTCCGGAAGGCTCCTGATTTCGGTCCGTCGCTGTTCCCGCGCGCGCATACGACGGCGAAGTCCCTGCCGCTCGTCATCGCTGATTCCCTCGCGCAGTTCGTGCTGCCATTGCTCGCGCTGTTCCCGCATTTGTTCGC
>CAWVXN010000151.1:0-6745 GCA_963933695.1 uncultured Myxococcales bacterium
GCGTGCGCCGGCTTGGAGTCCGCCGAATCCGCCACCGACAACCAATACATCGACATCATCGGTGAGGGGTTCCCGTTCGATCGTTTGGTCGAGATAGGGGTCGTCCACGTAGTGGCTGAACTGGCCCTCAACTTGAACGTACTGCTCGTTGCCATCGGAACGCAGGCGTTTCTGACGTTCTGCCCGGTATCGCTCGCGAAGGGCCTCGGGATCGAATTCCTTGAAAGGGGAATCGGCGGTGGAGGATGTTGTGTCTTCGGGTGCACTGCTCATGATTGATCTTTCTTTGGAATAGGGTTTGGGGAATGCTCTACGAAGAGCGGGTGCCCGCCGATTAGGATGATTGGAATGGATGATTGAAATGATTGAAATGAATGAGGCAACGGAATGAATGGTATGGGGGGTGATCCGGTGATGACGTGATGCGAACAGAGCCTATCCCTTGCTGGCCGAGACTCGGGATTGAGTGGACCGTATCTCGGGGGCTCCAAGGAAACCCATGCCGCTCCGGATCATGTTTAGAAATATGTCAACGACCGGTTCATCGCCGGGGTAGGGATCGGACTCAATCAGGCGGTCCAGGAATTGGTAGGATCCGAGCACGAAATATCCCCGTATGCGAATTTCCGAGTCGGGGACGGGTTCCAGGCTGCCTTCTTTGATTGCGCTGCGAACCCGCAGAATGAAATCCTTGATCCACGCTTCGACTCCGCGCTGGTAGAGCACGGGGTCATGAAGCCGGACCTCTTCGGCCAATTGAGCGTAGGAGGGGTTTGCGCGGAGGTAGGCGAGGTAGATGAGCAGTCCGGCTCGCTCCCGCTGGAAGAAATCGTCGGAGTTGGCGGTTGAAGCGAAGACCAGTTTCGATCGAAAGTCTTTGATGAGTCCCACCATGGACTGACGAAGGAGTTCTTCCTTTGATCCGAAGTGGTAGTTGAGCACGCCTACGGCCACCCCCGCCCGGGCGGCAATGCGCGCGACCGATGTGCCTTGGAAGCCCGCCTCGGTGGCCTCGGCCAGGGCGGCCTCGAGAATTCGGCTGCGTGTTTCGTCCGAGCGGCGATATCCGGTCCGGGGACGTCCAGTCGGGGTCTGTGCTTTCAGGGCTTTTGACACCATTGCTGAATACTGAATCAGTTTTCAATATATTTCAAGGGGACTGGCGCGCGCCTGGGATCGCGAGCCCTTTCGACCCAGGGCGCCCTCGGCCGGCAGGGGTGGGGGCCGGGGTAGGGGCGGGGCCAGGGGCGGGAGGGCCGGCGGGCAGGGCAGGATTTTTGCGGCCGGCTTGGGTTCGCGTTGACTGTCCCGGGGATCGGAGATAAGAATGGCCCCACAATGGGAAAAACAAAAAATATCTTCTACGCGCAATCCGGCGGGGTGACCGCGGTGATCAATGCCTCTGCCTGTGGGGTGATCGAAACCGCAAAGAAACACCGGAGCCGGATTGGCAAAGTTCTGGCCGGGCGCAACGGGATTATTGGCGCGCTGACCGAGGACCTGATCGATACCAGTCGTGAAAAGCCATCGGCCATTGCGGCTCTTCGGCATACGCCCTCGGGCGCGTTCGGATCCTGCCGGTATAAGTTGAAGAGTCTCGAGGAGAATCGCGCGGAGTACGAACGGCTCATCGAGGTCTTCAAGGCCCACGATATCGGCTACTTCTTTTATAACGGGGGCGGCGACTCCGCGGATACTTGTCTCAAGGTTTCCCAACTGTCCAAGAGCCTGGGCTATCCGATCCAGGCCGTGCATATCCCGAAGACCGTGGACAATGACCTCCCCATGACGGACAACTGCCCCGGGTTCGGCTCGGTGGCCAAGTACATCGCTGTCTCCACCCGAGAGGCCAGCCTGGATGTCATGTCCATGTGCAAGACCTCAACCAAGGTTTTCATTCTCGAGGTGATGGGACGGCATGCCGGGTGGATCGCCGCAGCCGGTGGCCTGGCATCGACGAAGGGCGCCGAACTGCCCATCGTGATTCTGTTTCCCGAGATTATTTTCGACCGTAAACGGTTCATGGCGTTGGTGGAGCGAAAGATCCGTAAGCACGGTTTCTGCTCGGTGGTGGTGTCGGAAGGCGTTCGCAGCCCGGACGGAAAATTCCTTGCGGACCAGGGGTTGCGCGACGCTTTTGGTCATGCCCAGCTTGGAGGCGTGGCCCCGGCGCTTGCATCGATGGTCAAGCAGGATCTTGATGTCAAGTACCACTGGGCCGTTGCGGACTATCTCCAGCGTTCCGCCCGGCATATCGCGTCAAAGACCGATGTGGAACAGGCCTACGCGGTGGGGAAGGTTGCGGTTGAATTCGCCCTTAAGGGGAAGAACGGGGTGATGGCTGGGATCGTGCGAACTTCCAATCATCCCTATCGCTGGAAAATCCAGGAAGCCTCCCTCGCTCGCGTCGCCAATCGAGAGAAAATGATGCCGCGCAGTTTTATTTCCCGAGACGGCTTCGGGATCACTGCACGATGTCGCGAATATCTGGAGCCACTGATCAAGGGTGAAGCCTATCCGCCCTATCGTGACGGACTGCCCGTATACGTGCGGCTGAAGAACCTCCCGGTCCCGAAGAAATTGTCCGAGGATTTTGAAGTCGGCTGATCGCGTGGGCCTCCGCCCGCCTTTTGCCTCTTCCGCCTTTTGCCTATTGCGCCTCTTCCCTATGATGGCCCAGCTCGCACTGGAGGCCTGCCAGGCTTCGAGGATTGAAACATAGTTTCTGCCTTCGGCAGCGAGAAAAGAGAGAATCCATCATGGACTACACATGTTTTGAAGTCGATCTGTCTGAAAAGGTCGCGCACATTCAACTCAATCGGCCGGAAGCCTTCAACAGCATGGTTCCCGAGTTCTGGACCGAACTGCCTGCGATCGTTGAAGAGTTCGATGCCAGTGGGGAGGCGCGGGCGATCGTGATTTCCTCCAAGGGCAAGCACTTTACAGCGGGCATGGATCTAGCTGTGTTCGGGTCAGGAGGGCTTGAATCCGAGGAGAGAGCCGAGCGCGGGCGCCGGAGAGCGGAACTTCGTCGTCGCCTTCTTCACCTGCAGAATTCCTTTAGCTGCCTGGACAGGGCCCGGGTGCCGGTGCTGGCAGCCATACAGGGCGGGTGCATCGGCGGCGGAGTGGATCTGATTTCGGCATGCGATATGCGTTATTGCACCCAAGACGCTTTTTTCTGCATTCAGGAGATCAATATCGGGATGACGGCAGACGTGGGTACGTTCCCTCGACTTCCGCATATTATTCCCCAAGGCCTTGTTCGGGAACTCGCCTATACGGGGCGTCGCCTCTCGGCCCAGGAAGCCCGGGATTCCGGCTTGGTCAATTGCGTCTACGACAGCCACGAAGCATTGGTGGAGGGTGTGATGGGCAAGGCCTTGGAGATCGCGGCGCGCTCGCCGTTGGCCGTTTGGGGCAGCAAGGAGATGCTCAACTACGCCCGGGATCACAGCATTGCCGATGGCCTCGACTACATCGCGACTTGGCAGACCGGCATGCTTCATCCCGATGATATGATCGAGGCCTTCAAGGCAAAGAAGGAAGGGCGGGAAGCCGACTACCCGGATCTACTTCCCGACAAGAATAAGCTCTGAGCCATGCTCGGCCCGGCAAGGGCGAAGTCATTGACCGAAGAGTCCGCCGATTCCTTTCTTGCCTCCGAGCCCCTTGAGCAGGCCGCCGGCTTCGCCCTCGGCCTGCTTCATCAATCCCCCGGTGGCTTTGTCGAGCTCCTGGGTCACCAAGGCCTTGGCTTTTCCTTGGAGAACGCCTCCCGCCGCCTTGGAGAGCGAAGCAAATATCGCCTGTTCGTTGACGATGAGGCTGAGGTTGTCCAAGGGGCCGCGGACGCGAACGGGAACCTCCAGTCGGTCGATGGGAAGATTCTGGCCCGAGAACTTCACAGTGGTGTTCCTGACCGTGACGGCCACGGGTAAATCGAGCCACGCCCCGCCTTTGTCCTCGATTTGGCCTTCGACCAGGATGTCGACAGTCCCGCCCGAGACCGTTCCCGGGTTCGCGGAAAGTTGCCCGGCCAGTTCGTCGGTGGGAAGGTTCGACAAGGCGATTTTTACGCGATTGGCCCCGCCCCGTGCCGAGGCGCCATCGAGGACCAAGGCCAGATCGATGCTTTTGTCCTTGGACTGCACGCTCAGGGTGGGCCCTTGAGCGACCAGGTGGGGTTGGGTGGAGAGGTGGCGTGCCTGGATGTCGAGAGTTTCCCCGCCGAGCAGCGTGGTGGTGGTATTGGGGGCATGAATCCAGTCCACCTGAAGCGTGGGTGCGCCCTGGATCAGATGGTGGGCCCGGACGTGTACGTAGCCCTG
The DNA here is from genome assembly GCA_963933695.1 of uncultured Myxococcales bacterium. Taxonomy (GTDB): domain Bacteria; phylum Myxococcota_A; class UBA9160; order UBA9160; family UBA4427; genus JAZXM01. The sequence continues at coordinate 4,332 of CAWVXN010000151.1, forward strand.
GGCCTGAATCTCGCGGTCGAGCCATTCGTCCAAGGTCATCGCTTCGGGCTCTTCAGGGCTCCCGTCCTCGGAGTCTCCTTCTCGGAGTCGGGTCAATAGATCTCCGCCGCCGCTGCGCGATACCGCGTCGAGCCAGGTCTTGATCTGGCTCATTCGCTTCTTCCAATCCCCCGCTTGGGCGAGGTAGTCGTCCAGATCCTTTTCGCTCTCTGTCTCCGGGGTGGGTTTCGGCTCCGGGCGAGGGCCGATGAGTTGGCCCGGAGTCGTTCGAGCCAGTCCGTGGGCCCCGCCGTCGATTTCAATCTTGTCGATTCGCACGCGTTTTCGCAGAAGATCCGCGGCGCTGATGTCCATGGTGATCCGCTGGGCACGAAAGAGATCGGTGCCGAGGGCATTGGGGTCGGCGATGGCCAGGCCCGTGACAGAGAATGCGCCCGCCTCGAGGTCCAACTCCGCAGAACCGATGTCCACCGTGGCGCCATTGGCTTTTTGCAGGGCGCTCCGAAGCCAGTCGGCGGCCAGGGGACCATCCAGCGCCAGGAATCCCGCATAGACCGCGGCCACCAAGGCGAGGGCTACGGCCACCCCCGAGATTCGAATCGGGGCCGATTTTGGGTTCAGGAGTTCGGCGTATCCCGAAGTGGGGACTCCCCCCAAAAGCAATCGGATCAGGAGCCGAGTGGCTCGATTCTCGAGCACGGCGTTGAAGGTCCCCGAGTCGGCCTCGGCCCGGGCGAGCCGAGACCGGATGCCCGTCACGGTCCGGCTCAAGCCAAGCCCGAGGAGCCCGCCCGTCAAGGCGCCAAGAACGAGGCCGCCGGTGGTCACATAATATTCGAAACCGAATAGGGCGAGTACCGGCGCATTGATGAGGGTGGCGAAGAGGCCCTGGGTCGGGCCATCGAGCAGGAGCCTGCCCACGGCGAAGGTGAGTGGCATCAGGAGAAGAGAACAGAGCTTGCTGAGGAGGCCGACGGCAGCGGCTAGCCCGAGGTTGCAGTTGAAAATCAGCAGAAGCAGGGAGAGTCCGACAATTGTGCCCGCTGCCTGGCCGAATCCGGGCATGAAGCCCAGCATGCCGCCCACAACGCACGCCAGGATGATCTGGGGGGGCGAGGTGCTTCCGAGCAGGACTTTGGCGATGTTTTTGGGGAGCATTCAAGGTCTCTTTTCTTTGGCGAGCCCAGCCGATCGCGGGGGTTCAGGGGCTTGATAGGGGCTTGATGGGTGCTCGAGGGGGCCGGGTTGCGCGTGGTCAAATTTTCCAAGAACCAAGCGGCCAACGGATTCGCATTCGGCGATATGGGGATAGCCCGAGAGGATGAAGGCATCGACTCCCGCGGCTCGGTAGGCCTCGAGTCGGGCGACGATCTGATCGGGATCCCCGACGAGGGCCGCCCCGGCTCCGCTCCGGGCCCGGCCGATTCCCGTCCAGAGCCCTTCCTCGACGAATCCTTCGGCATCGGATTGTTCGCGCAATTGGGTCTGCCGGGCGACGCCCACCGAGGCCGCATCCAGGGAGCGCTTTCGGATTTTTTCACCCGAGCGATCCTCCAGCCGACTGACCAATTGGCGGGCGGCGCCTCGCGCTTCGGCCTCGCTCTCCCGAACGATCACGTGGCTACGCAGGCCATAGCGCAGGGTCCTTCCGTATTTGTGCGCTCGCTTCCGCATGTCCTCCACCGTGGCGGCAACCCCTGCCACCGTATCCGGCCAGGTGAGAAAGACATCGGCCTGGGCGGCGGCGGTCTCCTTGGCGGCATCGGAGAAGCCCCCAAAGTAGAAGGGCGGGCAACTTCCCGAAACGGTGCCGATGCGGGGTGGGTCCAGCACGAGATCGAGAAATTCTCCATGGTGCTCGATGGGCTGGCGGTTCAAGAGCTGGCGGAGAACCGACATGTACTCCCGGGTGCGCGCATAACGCGGCTCGGATTCGAGTGTTTCACCCGGCAGGTCGCTTGAAATGATATTGAGGGTCAGTCGCCCGCCCGCCATGCGATCGAGGCTGGCGATCTGCCGGGCCAGTTGGGGAGGCCACATTTCACCCATGCGGATGGCGAGAAGCAGGCGTATGCGCTGGGTCACGGTGGCGATACCCGCGGCGAAAGTTGTGCCGTCGATGCCCAGGCCATAGCCGGACGGCAGCAGAACGTTGTCAAAGCCTTGGTTCTCCGCGGTTTGAACAATATCCCGGCAGTGCTCCCAGGAACTGACCAGGGAGGGATCGGCAACGCCCAGATATTCGTAGTCGTCATCGCAGAGCGCACTGAACCACGCGACCTCGGCGGGGGGACGCTTCTCATCCATGATTATGTCCTTTGCTTTCTGGGTGTCCTGCACTTGCTGGGCTTGCTGCACTGGCATGGGGAATGATCTCCGCCAGATCGACGGGCCTCTGCTCTTCGATGGAACGA
>CAWVXN010000152.1:0-6725 GCA_963933695.1 uncultured Myxococcales bacterium
GGTGTCCCTGATGGTGCTGGCTGGCGGCTACATGGTGCGACGACGCTTCGTGCCGGCCGACTAGACCGAGCCAATAGACCGACGCAATAGCGTTGAACACGAATACAGAGATGCCGGGTGGCCCACGAGGTCGCCCGGCATTTTCTCGTTTAGGGGCTAGCGGGGGTCGGTTTCAGGGTGTGGGTCTCGACCGGGATGAGGCTTGCCCAGGATGTGGGAGGAATGAGGCGCTGCGCTGATGTGGGGATGCTGCATTGGAAAGGGTTAGTCCTATCCGGGTGAGGAGTTGGGACGAGGTGAAGGGCTTGGCGATGAAATCTCCCATGATCCCTATTTCCTTCTGGCTCGACTCGGAAAATCCGCTCATGAAGAGAATGGGCGTCATGTCTCCTCTTTCCCGGATTCCGTTGGCGAAATCAATTCCCGAGCTTGTGGGCATGATGATATCTGTCAGGATCAGATCGAAGTGCTTCTCTGATTTATTCAGCACGCGAACCGCATCGAGGCCACTGTGCGCCACGGATATAGAAAATCCCGCATCCTTGAGAACTCGGCTCAAGGTCTTTCGAACGTGGTCGTTGTCGTCAACCAAAAGAATACGCTCACCTTCCCCCCTCGAATAGGGTGCGTTCTTTCGAGTTGTACGCTCCTTCAGAGCGACTGGCTCTTCGGGCACGATGATCGTGAAGGTCGTGCCCGAATTCGGTTCGGACGTGACCAGGATTTTCCCGCCGATGGCGTTAATCGCTTCTCGAGCCGATGCCAATCCCAGCCCTGTACCCGATCGCTTGGTTGTGAAAAAGGGTTCGAATAGATGCGAGAGCACGTGGGGAGACATGCCCGAACCGGTGTCCGAGAAGGTCAGGAGCAGGAAACTGTCGCGTTCGGTGAGGTCGGTGCTCGCCACCCTGGGATCCGAAGCGGAACACCGTTCCAGGGAGAGATTGATCGTGCCCCCCTCGGACATCGCATCCCGTGCGTTGACCGTGAGATTCAGCAAGATCTGCTCGATATTGGACGGATCCGCCAGCACGTAGCCGGGCGAGTTGAGGGATTGGAGATGAACGTCAATGTTCTCTCCAACCATTCGGTCAGCCATGAGACAGAACTCTTGGGTTGCCTGGTTGATGTCTACGGGGCTAACTAGGACAACCTGCTTGCGACTGAGGACAAGCATTTGGCGGGTCAGGAGTGCTGCGTGGTCTGCCGCACGAGAAATGTCATGGAGCAGCTCTGTGGAATCGTCGTCCATGTCTTTGTGGTCGATGAGCAATTGAGAGCAGCCCATTATCGTGGTGAGTAGATTGTTAAAGTCGTGGGCGATCGAGCCCGCCAACCGGCCGACGGTCTCCATGCGTTGAGCGATTCGCATCTTCTGCTCGGCTGTCGATCGTTCAATGCTTGAGCCGACGATTGATCGCATTGTCTGGATATCCTTGGCGAGTCCGTTTCCGACTTCGATACATCGATCGAGCATCACGATCAATGCGCCCTGGCTGTGACTTCGCCCGGGAATTGAGATGATCAGGATGGCCTGGATATTGGCGGGAAAGCCTCGGAGGGCCTCGGGATTTTCCTCTCTTGTTGAGTAAATGTAAGGGCTGGTGGATTGGGCGAAATCGTAGTCCTTGAATCGACTCCAGGCGTGTTCGCCCTTCCAGTCGTCTCTCCCGACCCGCGCGGTCAGGTGTGCGTGGGACCCGGATGGAGTCTCATAAAGCCCGACAGCCACCGCTCTGAACATTTCCTGGATATTTTTCAATGTTCGCGGGCGCCAGGTTTCTAGTTCGCCGTGGATGACACCCTCGGCGATATCCGCGAGCTTGCGAGCGAATCGCGCTCTTTCCTTTGTCTGGTGGTGAAGTTTCTGGAGCCTGCCCGCGTAGATTTCTTGCTTCTTCCTGGAGACCTCTAGCCCATTTGTGGCTGCCGTCAGTTCCGAGACTGCTCGGCGCATGACGAAGACCACGATTGCCAGATTGAGCAGGGTGGAGGAGAGCATGCCGTCGTGGGAGATAGGAACGAGTGGGGTGGGGGTCAGGCCCAACTGGTCGGCCTTGACCAGGAGAAAGACAGCCAAGCCGCTGAGAACGCCGAAGGAAAGAGCAGCTCGCCCGCCGAGATTCAATGCGGCCATGACGATCACCGTGGCGAAGACAACGGATGTTTGCTGCTTGATCCCTCCGAAGAAGAGAACGCCGAAGCAAATCGCCGAAAAGAGGAGCAGGCAAAGTCCCCAGCCTGCCAGACGAACGGACCCTCGAGATTCGAGTGCCAGGAGTCCCCAGAAGGCAATTGACATGGGCAGATAGAAGCCCACAGAAGACTCAAGAGTGCCGTTGACGAGGAGCGGGGTTCCGGCCATAAGCGCGAGTGAGCCGAATAGCCCGAGGTGAATACTCGACCGCAGCAGGCTGGTATTAATCGTTGGCGGTGTCTGGTGGTTGTTTTCCAGCAGGAATTCCGAGTCTTCTTCGAGACTTCCTTCGTCGGATCCTCGGACGGTATGGCTCCGAGCAGCTCTCATTTTTGTTCTGCGCATGGCGGTCACTTTCCAAGGGAAGGGAAGGGGGAATTTCGTCGGCTTCGATGTCCGGCCGGGTTTACTTTGGCTGAGCTGAAGTCTCTATCGCGTAACCTTGCATTCGATGTGCCAAGAGCTGTCGCACGGTTACAGGGGACTCTGGCCCCGATAGTCGGTGGAGGGATGCTCCCAGGCCGGATCTGTGGCGGATATGAACCGCAGGCCGTGTTTGATAAGAACCACTCCCGGGACCCTAGAGACTCGCTAAACATGAAAATTCTTAAGGAATTTAAAATTTGGCCAAGCGATTGCCGAGGGCTTAGGGACTGGGAGGGGTGTCCCTAGGGCAGGTGGTCAGGGATTCCGGGCGCCGGGAAAGGAAGACCTAAGCGCGGACGCGCCTTCGCTCGGGATCGTACTGCGGTGTCGAGACAACAGTGGCTCGGTATCGCATCTCTCCGGATGGCAATTCTTACCCTCGTCCCGAAAAGTTGTGTGATTAGGCGATTGGGTGGTTTGGCGGCCTGGGACTTATGTCGAGTACCATTGGCCGAAGAGTACGAGCGCACTTTTTTATGTAAGGATCGCCAAACGAATGCGATGTTCAGGCAATTTGGATGGCCCGGGGCCGAGGGGGTGAGCGAGGTCAGTCCTTCTTGCTGCTTTGGCTACTGCGGGGCCTGCGCTAGAGATCATGCCCTGCCCGAGGGTAGGGCGCGGGATCATGCGGAGAGCCTCATGCGCGAATTCGAGGCGATTCAACGATTGGACTATCTCTCGCCCCCTCAGGATGCCGACCCGCGCCTTGGTTTCGATCATCTTTTCCCGGGCGAACGGGGGCATATGTTTGGAGTGCTGGAGTGCCAGGACAATGAGGGCCGGGAGGTCATCCTGCGCGCATTCTCGTCGCTTCACGAGGGTGTCCGGGACGTAGACGGTTGGGTGCCTCCAATCCTCAGTCCGGAGACCTACCGGGAGATTCTTCTGCCGGGTCAGGTTCGAATCAAGGACTTGAGCGCGTTGATGCGGAACCTCGATTCCTCTTCCCTGGAGTATTCGGATTTGTTCGGTCAGCGCAGGAAATTGTCCCAGGACTTGATGGAAGAGATTCAGTCCCTCTACTGGTTCCACAATTTTCGAGGCGAAAAACGTTCCCTCAAGGAGGCCTATCTGTTTCCCGACAGTATCCCCGGTGGCGTTGGTGAATGTTGTGCGCCGAAGTTGTTGAACCATGCAGCTCGGAGTGGGCTTAGGCCCATGAGCATCGCCGAGTTCTATTGGGGAGCGCCAAGCCCTTCGGGCAAGCTGAAGGCGGGCGAATTCTATCCTTGCTGCGAGACTCGCTGTCGACCGATTCTGGGGTTTATGCTCTGTGGAGCCGACGTTGTCTGCTGAGCCCCTTCTCGACATCGTCCACGAGGACGCCGATTTCGTCGTGGTGAACAAGCAGAGCGGCATGTTGTCAGTGCCGGGACGCGGGCCCGAAAAGCTGGATTGCGTGAGCAACCGAGTGAGGACTCTCTATCCCGGGTGTCCGGAACAACCGGCCGTGCACCGCCTGGATATGGATACCTCGGGCTTGATGGTTGTGGCGCGGACCACCGCCGCCCACCGCCATATTTCGATTCAATTCCATCGGCGCCAGACCGAGAAACGGTATGTCGCTCTCTTGCAGGGAGAACTGGATGGAGAGGGCGGGACGCTTGAACTCCCCTTTCGTCTTGATATCGACAATCGGCCCATGCAGATCTACGACCCCGTCCACGGAAAAGTCGGCATTACCCGATGGGAAAAGGTCGGCATTGAGAACGGCCTTACCCGGGTGCTCTTCGAGCCCCTGACTGGACGTACCCATCAGCTCCGAATTCACTCGGCGCATGCCCGGGGTTTGGGAATTCCAATCGTTGGCGATCCGCTCTACGGCCATGGAACGGGGCCGGGCCAGTTGAAGCTTCACGCCCGTGATCTTGCTTTCTTCCATCCATCGACCGAGGCGAAGCTGGCTTTTCACTCGCCGGTTCCGTTCTAGCGCAACACCCTCGATGGATTCGAGAGGAACAGGGGAGGGTGCTCTGTGTCGCGATAGGGTCAGGCCGGCGCGCCGCGGTAGTAGAGCCAGAGGAAGAGGGAACCCGTGCTGCGGTAGGGGGCCCAGTGGGACACGAGTTTCTTTGCCTGCCCAGGCGTGGGGCGTTCGTCCAGGCCCTTGAGTCGGCCCAAGGCCTCGCGCAGAGCGAGGTCGCCCGAGGGAAAGATGTCGGCTCGCCCCAATGAGAACATCAAGTAGATTTCGGCGCTCCAGCGACCGAAGCCGTGCAGTGCGGTGATCGCTTCGATGGCCGATTCATCGTCCAATGTAGTCAGCCCATCGAGATCGAATGTTCCGTCCACCAGAGCCGTGGCCAGGCCTTTGGCGTATTCGACTTTTCGCCCAGACATTCCGGCGCCCCGGAGCGCTTCGTCGGTCAGCTCAAGCAGGGCAGCCGGGGAGGCAATGGGCAGCAATTGGTCAACGCGTCCGCGGATCGTGTTGGCCGCTTCGGTTGAAATTTGCTGTCCCAGGATGGTGGAGAGCAGGGTGTCGAAGCCGGCGGGGCGTGTCCGCGGCTCAGGCAGGCCGACGAGTTGGACAGCCCGAGCCACATCCTCGTCGACTTCCGCCAGTTTCTTCATGGCTCGCTTGATGGTCGGCGGATTCATGGGCTTCCTGGGCTCGATGCTTTCGTACCTAGTGAGCTCGTTCAGGGTTCGTGGATTCCTCGCGATGCTCGGCGTAGGGGTCGATCTCAAGGTAAACGCTCAGACGGCGGGTCAGGTAGTAAAAGGGGGCCGTGTCCAAAAGAGCGATTACGAATTTAAAGAGATACCCGGTGATAATCAGGAGAACTAGCTGGCCAAAAACCGGCGAGTCGGCGTTGAGGACACCTGTGAGTCCCCCGACCCACCACGTGATCAGAATAACCGCGACGCTATCCACTATCTGACTGATTAGGGTTGATCCGTTGTTGCGCAGCCAGAGGTGTTTTCCGTCGGTGAGTCGCTTCCAGAAATGGAAGAGCCAGACGTCGGTGAACTGTGCAGCCATGTACGCGATCATCGAGGCCAGGGTCGCCCCAAACGCAAAGGTGCGAACTTCAAAGAATACGGGTGCGCGATGGGCTGCGTCCAGAGCGAGGCTCCCTGTACCGGGATCGATGGTTTCGAAGCCCGGCAGGACGCCTCCGATCCAGAGGATGAAGAGCACCCATCCATTGAGCAGCAAACCCATCCACACGACAGCGTTCGCCCGGGCCTGGCCATAGAGTTCGCTGATTAGATCGGTGCAGAGAAAGGTCACTGGATAGGGGAGCACCCCGATGGCAACAGCGAATGTCAATGTCCCCCAGGTGGCGGTTTCGAGTTCGCCCAGCTTGATGAAGCGCAGAATCCCAAGGATGTTCAGCATCGCGAGGGTTCCCAGGAAAAGGCCCGCAAGTACGAGAAATACGCGCTCTCGCCGTGCGTGTAGTGGGGAAGCTTCGATGGGATGCAGGTCCATGCGCGGTTTATAGCTTCTTTGGACGCCGATCAGAAGGCAGCGCGCTCCAAGAGTGCTCAGGGCATGGACAAAAAAAGCGTCGTTTGAGTTGGCGGGAGCCTCAGTTCCTTTTTTGGGCCAGGGAGTGCAGGGCCTCATCCATACGGTCGAGGGCTTCGATCAGAATCTTCTCACTGGTGGCGAAGCACAGCCGAATATGGCCCGCGGCGCCGGGTCCGAAAAATCGGTCATTGCCGGGAATCACTGCCACTCGGGCATTCTTTTCCAGATATTCGGTGATTGCGTCGGATCCGAGGCCGGTTTCCCGGATGTCGGGGAACAGGAGGTAGGTGGCCTCGGGCGACTCGCAGTTCACCCCGGGCATCGCGTTGAGCCGCTGGACGGCGAGGTCTCTGAGTCCGCTGAGGTGGGCCACGAAGTCATCCACCCAGTAGCGGCAATGCTCGAGGGCTGTTGTGGCGGCTACTTGGGAAAGGGTGGACGCGCCTCCGGCGGTGGACATGACGTGGGAAGCTTTGACAATTTCTGAATAAGACTCCGGGCAGGGCGCGAGGATTGTGCCGATGCGAAGTCCGGCGAGGCCAAACGATTTAGAGAAGCCTTGGACCGTAATCACACGATCGCGCAGTGGACGAGGCATGTGATGAGAGCTCGCGAATTGTC
>CAWVXN010000153.1:0-6715 GCA_963933695.1 uncultured Myxococcales bacterium
CGCGAAATTTTCTCCGTTGAACCCAACGGCCGCTTCGAGCGCCCTCCCCACTCGCGGCTGGGCTGGCGGCGGCCCGCCCCGTGGACCGGGGCTCAAAGGCTCCTTCGCATCAGCCTTGAGGACGGCCGAACGGAAAGCCTGATTCCCTTCGGCAACGAGGGCGGCGGAATTATCGCGCCGCCGGTCCACGTCCCGGAACTCAACCGCGCGGTCTGCTGGGATTCCCTGCGCGGCGGCTTGGCGGGGATCGACACCTCGGGGAGCGGTCTTTCCGTAGCGTGGACCCTTCCCCTGCGGCCCTCCATGCAACCCGTGGTCTTTCCCGAATCCGGCGAACTCGTGATCAATGACTTCACCGAAAGTGGACGGGACGATCTGGTGGTCGTGGACCTGGAGAGTGGGGAACTCATCGACCGGGTGTACACCGGCTCACGAATCGCCAACGGAATGTTCCTGAGCCCGGGCAGCGATCGCGATATTTACTACTGCTCGACCCTCGGTCTTGCCCGGGTGGCCTGGTCTTGAGTTCCTCCCTCGAGACGGGAACGAGGGGACGGACCCCGGGCGTACTGGCGATCCTGGGATTGGGACTCCTGGCCGCCCTCCTCTGGTTCCACCGCATTGAGTTCGATGCCCCGAATGTCCACCGAACCCTGATTCAATCCGACACCTATCGCTACTTTCATCCCGTCGCCGAATTCATCCACAACGAAGTCAACGCCGGCCGACTTCCCCTGTGGAACCCCTACCAAATGGCGGGGCAGCCCTTCCTGGCCCTTCCGGTCACCGGGGCCCTGTATCCCCTCAATCTCGTAATCATGGGCCTCTTCGAGGCCAATACGGCGCTGGGCGTTCACGCCGTTCTGCATTTTTTTCTCGCGGGCCTCTTCACCGCGCTGCTCGCTCGGCGACTCGGCCTGGGCCTGGCCCCAAGCAGCGCCGCCGCCCTGGCCTACATGCTCTCGGGGCCCATGCTCCTGGGGCTCTACATGTCGGTGCATTTCTCCACCCAGGCCTGGCTTCCCGCCATCCTCTGGGCGCTGCACGGTCTGCTCTCCGAGGCCCGAATGAAATGGGCCCTGGCGTTGGCGCTCTTTGCGAGCCTGACCTGTTATGGGGGCTACCCCCAGTTGTTTCTGTATATCGCTCAATTCGGCGGGCTCTTTGCCCTGGGCGCGTTCTTTTTCCTGACCCCTCCGGGCGCTCGGCTTCGGGTCGTGCTGCTGCTCGGCCTGTCCGGGGCAGTGGCCCTGGGCTGGATGATGCCCTTGCTGCTCCCGCAATTGGAGTTCACTCAGGAAGCCTCCCGCAGTCTTCAGGGACTGAGCCTCGAGCAGGCTTCGTTCCCCTTCATCTCGACCAACGCCCTGGTGGACGGGGCCACCCGGGATCTTGTCGATGCGGCCGTGGCGAGCCCTGCCGGCCCCGTCATGGGACGGGTTGCCCTGCCCGCCCTCTTCCTCCCCCTGGCCCTGTGCGGCCTTCTCGTACGCGGGAGCCGGGGCTACTGGATCTTCTTCGCGGTTTCGGCCCTGGGGACGGGGTTGCTCATGCTCGGCCCCCAAAGCCCGGTCTTCGAGGCCTACTACCGCTTGCCCCTGACTGCACTGTTCCGCGGGCCCATCCGCCTGGCTTTTCTCTATGCCTTCTGCGCCGCCATGCTCCTGGGATTGGGCGTCCAAGGTCTGACGACCTTCGTCGCCGGAAGACGGACACCAGGATGGGCGGCGCCTGTCTTGGGCTTTGTGCTGGTCTTCATCATCGCGGGCGACGCGTACATGCGAACCCGCCTGAACTCCGCGCATCCTTCGAGCCACGAAAATGCACGGGGAGCGCCCAAAGAATTGATCGACTTCCTACGCGCCCGGCCCGGGCGAGAACGGATCTACTTTGAGACGCGGCACCTCTATGCGCCGGGCTTCCTGCTGAAAGCCGGGTCCATGAATGAAATTTTCATCGCCGGCGACTACGAACCCAGTCTCTATCGCGGCTACCTCGATTATTTCGAATACACCGGAAGTACTCCCTGGCACGGAAACTCCACGATCCTGACCCGGGACCGCCCCCATGCCGCGTATATCGACCCGCAGCTCCTTGACCTGATGAGCGTGCGGTTCTACGGGGCCCTCGAACCCGGCAACGTCGACCAGATTCCCCAACTCAGGGAGCGGTTCGGTCGCCCTCGAGCGCGCCTGGGCTCGGTCAAGGTCTACGAAACCGAAAGCGCCCTGCCCCGGGCCTACACCGTCGAGCATATCCATATCGCCTCGGACCAGGCCACGGCGATCCGGGCCATACGCGACGAGAGTTTTTCGCCGCGAACGATGGCCGTGGTCTCGGGTACCACCGCGGAACTGCCGCCTACTCTGGTGGGTTGGGGAGAACAGGCGGAACCCGAGGCGCCGACCCTCCGAGAAAGCCGAATCACTCATTTCTCTCCCCAGGCGGTCGTGATCGAAACGGACTGCCCAAAACCTTGCCTCGCGGTTCTGACCGATCTCGATTACCCGGGGTGGCAGGCCGAGGTCGATGGCATCCCCACCCCCATCGTCCGGGTGAATGGACTTTTTCGCGGCGTGGGACTCGCGCCAGGCAAGCACGTGATTGCCTACCGCTTTGCTCCGGAGAGCTTCTCCCTCGGACTCTGGATCGCTCTGGGCGCTAGCGCTCTGGGTTTGGCCGCCTGGGTGGCCGACCGCCGCTGGCCCCACGGCGTCGCCTGATCCCTCGGGTCACTTCGGGCCGTCCCGGCGGGCGATGCAGACCAGCGAAACACCCACGGGCAGATCGAAGCGGAGTAGAAGCCACGCCTCGAGATCGTAGAGACGCGTGAGCAAACCGTTGAGCCAAGCGGGCACCGCCCAGAAATCTGTCTCCGGCGCGAAGCGGCCCAGGCCCAGCCGATACGAAAGGATTCGCCATAGTGCGGCCAACGGGAAAAGAAGCGCGTTGGTATAGGTCCTTCGTTCCGGAGTAAGCCCCGCCGCGCGAATCACCGCCTCGAGTTGCCCAGCCGAATAGCGACGCCGGTGTTCGAAAGTCTCGTCGTGCTTGCTCCAGAGAAACTGGAATGCCGGCACCGCAACGACGATTCGGCCTCCCGGGGCCACGAGATCGGCCACGTTCTCAAGAAAAGCGACATCGTCGTCCAGATGCTCGATGACATCGAGGAGCAGGACCGTATCGAAACTGCCCTTGGGAAAGGGCAGTTTGTTCAGATCGCTCCGGACCAGGGTTTCGAAACCCCGCTTCTTGCATATCTGAAGCGCCAACTCCGAACGGTCCGTCCCCACGCAGGGCCGCCGGGACATCCAGTTGCGAAGAACTCCGCCGGTTCCACAACCCAAATCAAGCAGGACACCTTCGCCGGGATCCCGAGCCAGAAGCGCGTTCAGAATCTTCCTCTTCCCCACGAACCACCAGTGGTTCTCCTCGATCCGATCAAGAAGTTCGAATTCGCGATCGTTCACCGAGCCTCCCCTCCCCCGTCCTGGCCCGCTTCTGCGCTGAGCAACAGGAATGGAAGCAGCGGCCCAAAGATCCCCAACTTTTCGATCCCCTCCTCCAGCCGAGCCGCCTTGGCAAATCGGTTGATGATCTGAGGCGGGAAAAATCCGAAGCGCCGAGTGGCGCATGACGCCAGGCCAGCCGAAGCCAAAGCCCTTTCGACGCCCCGGCTACTCAATCGAAACATGCCCTTCTCCTCGGCCCAGGTCATGTCTTCGCAAAATGCCACCTGGGCGGCAAATAGGAGGTTGCGCCGATTGGGCTCGACGAAGGCCATCCGCCCGCCGGTCTCCAGGCATGGGGCCAACCGGGCGATGGCGCCGTGGTAATCCGGAAGGTGATGCAGGATAAAAAAGCCGACCACGAAATCAAAGGGCCCCCCCACCGCATCGACACTCAACTGCTGAAGGTCCGCACAATGCGGCCGGCAGCGCTCGGGCGAAACCCCGCGATCGTCACGAGCCTCGACCAGGCGGGCGAGTGCCGCTTCCGAAAGATCCAGCGCCACCACGGATTCACAATGCTTGAGCAACTCGAACGTAAATCGGCCAAACCCCGCGCCGACCTCGAGGACCCTCGCCTCGGACGTGATGCCTATTTCCTCGACTAGGCGGGCCACCAACCGGGCCGAATAGACGTCCGTGGCCTGGGGTTGAAGATGCGCGTGAGAGCGAGACGCGTAGAATTCGCGCTGAGCCTCCACGGGATCCCTGGCCATCAAACCGGCTTCCCGCCCGGGCCTGAGTTCGTCGACCAGTGCTCCCCATATTCGCCCAAGGGGTTGAGTACGGCGTAGTGGCCCAACAGGGAATAGCCGCGAATCCGCAGGAGCCCGATGAAGGCCATCAACCCATCCCGGAGCATGCTGACCTTGGTCCCGGGCTGATCCTCCCAGTAGACCGGCACCTCGACCAGCCTCCGCCCCTGTTTCTTGGCCAGGAAGAGAATCTCGGCGTCGAAGCTCCAATCATGCACCCGGGAGAGTCCGAACAGGTTCTTACCCACCTCGGCATCAAAGGCCTTGAAACCGCACGTCACATCCGAGACGTCGATCAGCATTCGCCGAACAAGAAAGGTAAAGGCCTTCCCCATCAGTTCACGAAACTTGGGCTGGTGGACCGCGATGACAGCTTGGGCGCTCTTCCGAGTCCCGATAACCATTTCAAAGCCGGCATCCAGCCTTTCGAGCAACCGATCGACCTCGCGAATGGGTGTCGAAAGGTCCGAGTCCGTAAACAGGATTCGCTCGCCCCGGGCCGCCTCGAAGCCCACCTTCAGCGCATACCCCTTTCCACGATTCGGCGTGTACCCCAGAAATCGTACCGGCGTCGAGAGAGCCATGGCCGACTCTCGGGCAACCGCGGAGGTTTCATCTTGGCTGCCATCATCGACAATCACGATTTCGCTCGTATAGGGGCGAGCTTCCAGGTACGCGTCCATCTCGCGGAGTGAGGCCGTGATGCGCAAAGCCTCGTTGTAGGCGGGAATCAGCAGGGTCAGGTGGGGGCGATCCTCTGACGAGGCCTCGACCCCCGCTGAATTCATGTCATCGCTCTCTGTCATGCCTTGTACACCACTCCGCCCAGACCAATTCGCCGCGGCCCAGTATCCTTCATCCAACCTATCGCTGCTAGAAAACAGGGTCTGAAACTCGGAGCCCCGCTGGCCAGCCCCATTTTTAGCCAGCCCTTTTTTTCAGCCAGCCCTTATTCCACGTAGCCAAGTGCGCGCAAATTCTCATGCACTTCCGCATCCAACGGCTCGGCCTCCACGGGAGTAAATTGCATTTTTGCATCAAGGCTGATCTTTGATTCCAGCATCTGCCGCAGGGTATGCCCAGCGATCGGCCTCTCGGCCCATAAATCGTTCTTCTCTTCGGGATCGTTGTCCAGATCGTAGAGTTCATAGGCATGATGCAGTCGCCCTTTTCTCTGGCTCGTTCGCACGAGTTTCCACTCACCGAACCGGAGAGATATCATTTTTTTCGAGCGGTAGTAGTTCGTGCCCTCGTCATAGAGTAAAAGGTTGGACCAGCTATAGATCGAGGGCGGCGAACCGGCGGCGGGGATACCCAGCATCTCGGGAAGCAAGCTCTTGCCGTGAACTGTCTCCGGCACCGTCAAGCCCACCAGGTCGAGCAGGGTTGGAGCCACATCGGCAAGCTGCACCAAGGCTTCGCTCCGCCCACCCTCGGGCAACACACCAGGCAGAGAGAAGATCAGCGGAACTTGAATTTCTTCCTGGTAGAGCGATCGACCGTGACCCCAGATTTCATGGTCGAACAATTGCTCGCCATGATCTGAGAGGAAAACCACCAGGGTTCGGTCCCGCTGCCCCGAAGCCTCGAGACGCTCCAGCAGCGCGCCGAAATAGGCATCGATAAAGCTGACCTCCGCGCTGTAGAGCGCGCGGATCTGGCGTTTGGCGGACTCATCGAGCCATGGACCGTGATCATTCACCGCTTTAAAAATAAGCAGGTGCTCGGTGTATTCCTTCAGCCAGCCATCCACGTTTCCCGAATATCCGAAATCATACGTCTCCGAGTAGGGAGCCGGTGCCTCGTAGGGCGAGTGCGGGTCGATTTCGTGAAGCACCGCAAATACGGGCTTCTCGTCTTGGGCCTCGAATCCCTGGGCCAGGAATCGGTCCCAGACCCGCCCGGCCTGAGCCTCTGGCGAGGGCGCCTCGAGAAGCGTGCTGCTCCGTTGGGCGAAGTAGTCGAACAAATGTGCATAGCCGCGACCGAACCCGAACTCCCGGGAGAAGTGAGCGTTGTTCGAAACAGCCAGGGTCAGGTAACCCGACTGAGCGAACAACTCGGGTAAATAGGGGACCGACTCGGGAAGGGATGACTTCGGGTCCAGCACCTTGTGCCCCGACGGATGCAGGCCCGTCCAGATCGACGCCACCGAGGGTCGTGTCCAGGATGCGTTCGAGTGGGCCTGATCAAACTTGAAACCGCGCTCGGCAAACTTGGTCAATGCCGGGGTCTTAACGGTTTGGCTTCCGTATGGCTCCAAATAGTCGGCGCGGAGCGTATCAAAAAGCACCACCAGCACGTTATAGGGCTTGCGCTCCAGGGACGGGAGTGTGGGCTGTTCGAACTCGACACCTTCGATGCGCGCGCGCTCCAGACGAATCGTGCCTTCGCCCTCGCCGCCGGCATAGGGCTGAAAAATCGCCTGGATGGCGACCTTCTGGCCGGACA